>DAOVUE010000096.1 GCA_030632745.1 Pseudomonadota bacterium
AAATTTGTTGAAATGAGGCATATTTATCCAATGAACTTCTTGTCAATATGATTATTATGAATGAATGTGAAAAATCACAATTTTTGTATTGTTAATATCAATAATACAAAGAAAATTTAAAAACTTTACCATGTTAATAAACTTAAGTCTATTGACTTTTTGTCTCTATATTTATATTAAAAAATATTGCGAAAAGTGAATAACAACAAATAAAATAATGCTGTATGATATGCGCACCCGGTTTGCCTGAAATACAGCATTTCCAGGTGGTTTGGGTATAGAAGTTATTGTTGTCAGTGCTGCATTATTTTTTATCTATTGATTTTTCCATATTGAGTTTCTGCTCCTTTTCCTGTTTTATGGGTGAGGGTATATTAAAAAAGCTTTTTGTCCGTTTACGTCTTAAATAGTCTGAGATGAACCCATATAACATACTGATTAAGACACCGATAATCAATGATAAAATAATATAGTGAGCATTCCATATATAAATATAGGATTGAACAAAATAACCCGATTTAAGTAAATCAAAGAAGCGTTGGAAATTGACCAGCATATTATCATCAGTGCGCAAAAACTGATCGAGTCCTGTGCGTGGTTTTTCTATCCAGAACCAGGTTATCCAGCCGCAGATAAAGACAATAAAACTATTGCGTAACATAGGTAAAAATACTTTATGGTTAAATTATTTACTTCCCGTAATTAGATTGGGAAGGGGGATGTGTTTAACATGAAATTATCTTATCAAATATATTTCTTATCAATACTCATAAATTAATACAGGGAGGCAGATACCTCTGAAATACATTTATATCCGCATATCTTTAAGTCTTTTTTATTGATGATAAATAACAGTGTATAATGCTGTTTCGCTGACTATTAATGTTATTTTCCTGTTAGTGAGGATATTAAATTTATCAACGATTCAGATGTCCGATTATGTTTTTTATTTGATTTTAAAGTGGATTTTATATGCATAAAGCACTTATTGTTTTGATGTTTCTGGCCCCCGTTTTCTTTTCCCAGGTAAATGCTGATACAACAGCTGAAGCCATTGAACGGTTGCATCCAATAGATACTCACAGTCCAAGAGCCCTGCTAGAAAGTCTGGAACGTGAAATCGGGCTCCTGATGGTTTTATATGCTAAAGGTGATAATCCAGCCCTGCGTCAAAAAGTTCAGCAAATAATCCGCATTTTCGACTTAAGTAATACACCTCCTGCGCTTATAAGCCAGCAGGGGCCGGAATATTTTTGGCAGCTGATTGATATTATCGGACGTTTGCCAAAGTGGGAGATTCAGTCAATTCCTGATGCTGAATACGTGCGTGAAAATAAAATCACTCACTGGAGTTTCCCTGATACAGAGATAAGCATCAGTCGTGTTGCCGAAGGGCCGCGTAAAGATGAGTTTTTAATATCTGCAGAAACGTATAAGCGAATACCTGAGTTTTATGCCAAGATTGTCGATTTGCCCAAGCGGCCTGATGCTGCTGTTCCACTGGAAGCCTATCAACTTTATCGTAACGGTTCAGGCAGCGTTTTTCCTGCACAATTGATTAGTAAACTACCCGGAATATTACTGCAGGACTGGTTGGGGCAGCCGGGCTGGAAATGGCCTGTGTTATTGATTATTCTGTTTATTATGACAATACTGGCTTTACCCCTGTTTTATTTACGTCCAAAACATAAAACAGAGCCTCGTGATGATGAATTAGGCTTTTCTTTCACCCTGAGACGATTAATACTGCCTATATACATACTGATTGCCATGAATTTTCTTGAATATATGGTCACACGTCAGATACGTTTTACAGGTGTAGAACTGACGGTGGGTATATTTGCCATACATTTAATATCTCTTTTGGCAATGGCTTATATTCTACACTTAATACTTTCCTTAATTGGTGAATCCGTTATCAAATATATGCACGCACACGGTGCCAACTTTGACAGTCAGCTTATCCGGCTGGCTTTTCGCTTTTTGTTCTGGATTATTACTATTTTAGTCACGTCTATTATTTCTGAAAGAATCGGAGTGCCGGTTGCTGCGCTTGCAGCGGGTCTTGGTATGGGTGGTTTGGCTTTTGCCCTGGCAACAAAAAGTACTTTAGAAAACCTGGTGGCAGGGTTGATGATTTATAGTGATAAACCTATCCGTCTGGGTGATTTATGTAATATTGGCGGTTTTAGTGGTAAGGTTGAAAATATTGGCTTACGTTCTACCCGATTGCGTACAATAGACCGCACATTAGTGATGATTCCTAATGCAGAAGTTGCGACATCGATACTGGAGAATAAATCTGTACGTGATCGTATGCTGCTACAAACAGTTATAGGTTTACGTTATGAAACAACTCCTGATCAACTGCGTTATGTTCTTGGACGCTTGCGAGAACTTCTTTATGGACACCCAAAAGTTAATGAAGATGGTTTGCGCGTTCGTTTTACCGGCTTTGGTGCCAGCTCATTAGATATAGAGATTTATGCCTATCTTCAGGCAAAAAGCAATCCTATTTTTTTAGAAATTCAAGAAGATATAAATCTTCATATTATGGATATTATAGAAAAGGCAGGTGCTGGTTTTGCCTTCCCGTCACAGACGACTTATCTGGCTCGTGACACGGCCCCCGATGTTGAACGAGTGAAAGCAGCGGAAGAACAGGTCAAGGCCTGGAGAGATGCTGGAGAACTCCCTTTTCCTGATCTATCAGATGAAACCCAGGAAGCCATCTCTGACCAGCTTGATTTCCCTCCTAAGGGCTCACCAGGTAATCGATTATAAAATATGAAATTAACCTTTTACATTAGCAGCATTATTCTTTTTTTGTGTTTTTCCACGCTTTTACAGGCAGTGGATATGGAACCAAGACGCTGGAGTCATTTGCCATCCGACTCACATATTCTGGGTGTTGCTGCCGTTCATACTAATGCTGATATTTCTCTGGATCCGGTATTAAAAATTGAAGATGGTGAGGTCGAAGCGGATACCATTATTGCTTCCTATCTGCACTCTTTTGATTTATTGGGAAAAACCGCACGTCTTGATGTACGTGTGCCGTATCAGAGTATCCAATGGAAAGGTGCGTTAGATGGAGTGCAGCGTAAAATCAATCGGGAGGGTCTGGGCGATCCGTTAATCCGCCTGTCAGTTAATTTTATGGGTGCGCCTGCGCTGCAAGGTGATGCTTTTCGTTCCTATCGTTCAACTCATAAAACCAATACAGTAGTAGGTGCTGCGTTGGGTGTTGTAGTGCCTTTGGGGCAGTATAAAAAAGATAAACTGCTTAATATTGGACAAAACCGTTATATTATCAGACCACAGCTGGGTTTTGTTCATTCATGGGATTCCTGGTCCTATGAGATTACGGGTACTATTAATTTTTTTACTGATAACAATGAATTCTGGGGCGGAAAGACGAGAGAGCAGGATCCCTTATCCTCATTGCAGACTCATGTGATACATACATTCAAAAACCGTATCTGGGGTTCTTTAAGTGCGGCTTATGACCGGGGAGGGGAGACCACTGTCAATGGTGTAAAAAAAGACGATACAAGAGAAAACCTGTATTTCTCAATTAGTGCAGGACTTCCGCTGTCCCGAACTTCAAATATCAAAATTTCTTATATTGGCAGCCGTACCCAGAAAGACATAGGCAATGATAATGATCACTTTATTTTGGGGTTTTCCACCCGCTTTTAATTTATTCAATAAACCAAGGTATTACTATGTGTAAACAAGTTATAAATCCACTTGTAAAAAAAACTGAACAATTATTAAAATTGAGAAGAGTCATGCGCATTTGTATGTTTACTTCTTTATCCATTTCAGTTTTTTCTGCAGTTCCTGCAATGGCCGATTATGAAAAGCCGCCAGGCTTCAAGGCTCAGTCTATTCTCAAAGCTGATATTCTTAAGGGAAAGCATTACACGGTTAATGATCAGGTTATCAATGATGGTTTTTTCAATCACTATACTATTCAATCTGATTTTGGTTCCTTTAAAGCAGGTTCTACAAAAGATCTAAAAATTCTGCTCAATGAAATTGCTGCTATTGCGGATATGAAAAAGGTGGAGACCGATGATACTGCAGTGGCAGGTTTAAAAAGTTCCGGTAAGAAAACGGTTGCAGGTCTAAAACACTTATGGCATGAACCTAAGGAGACCTTTAAAGGGGCAGCTTCCGGTGCAACTAGCTTGTTTAACAGAGCTAAAGAAACTGTTGGTGAGAGAGAAACCAGTACTGCTGAGGACAATAAGTTTGAACAGCTGGTGGGGATCTCTAAATCAAAAGGGATAATAGCCACAAAATACGGGGTTAATGTGTATTCCCGTAACGAGGTGCTGCAGGAGCAGCTTGATCGACTGGGCCGGGCTGATTTTGCAGGTGGACTGGGCGTTGGAATTGCAACCAGCTTTGTACCTGTTGGTGGTTTAATACTGACCACCTCTGGTACTGCCAGAATACTTAATGAGGCCATCAACAACACTCCAGCCTCTAAATTATGGGTGGATAATAAACATAAACTGGAGGCTATGGGCATTGATGTGGATACTATTACACTTTTTCTCAATAACCCGTCTTTTTCACCGGCTCTATCAACCGTGCTGGTCTCTGCTCTGGATAATATGAAAGGGGTGGACAATCGAGCTCTTTTTATCAAAGTTTCCCTGCAGGCCAACAATCCTGCTATGGCGAGAACTATAACCAGAATAAGTGTTATGACTGCTGCCTATCATAAAAATATTGCACCGCTCAAATCTATTGCCGCCATGGCCAGACTCACTCAGGGAATACGTAAGGATGGAGCCAGAATTGTGCTGCTGCCGACGGATTATATTACCTGGAATGAACGGGTTGCTGATACGGCAGCAGGCGTCAGCAAGGCTGCAAAAGGAAGTGGCGCTGAATTCTGGGTTTTGGGTTCTTTAAGCCAACAGGCAACAGCAGAGTTTGAGAAACTGGATTGGAAAATACACGCCAATGCAAGAAAAAAATTAATTTTAAATTGATTAAAAATTGCAAAACCTGAATTTAACTCAGCAGGATAAGTAAATATGTATATGAAAAAGTTGGTGATTGCTTTGATACTATTATTTGCAGCAAACAATAGTTTTGCGATTGATATTGCGCCTTATAAAACAGGGCAGAAACTGAATGACAAACAAGCCAAAGAATTGCAGCAGCGTTATATAAAACGTGATCAGCAGGCATGGAAAGAGCCTGCTGAGGTGGCGTCAATAGCAAAGCACAAAAATGCGGAGTTGATTAACTATGGTATAAAAGTACTGGATAAAACCGTTTTAACTATTGGTCCAAACGTATCAGATAAGTCTAGGCGTTACTCAGGTAATAGCCTTAATTGTTCCAGCTGCCACTTAAAGGGAGAAACTCAATTACCCGGCACCAAATATGATGCAATACCCTTTACCAATGTGGTTAATGATTATCCACAATTTCGTAAAAGAGGTATGAGTATTGTCAGTCTGTCTGATCGTGTCAATAGTTGTATGACTCGCAGTATGGGGGATGGTAAAGCAATGCCTGTCGATTCCAGAGAAATGCTGGGTATACTGGCGTATTATGACTGGTTAGCCGAAGGCATAAAGAAAAATTCTGCTATGGAGGGCAGTGGTTTGCCTGATGTGAGTTTTCCTGCTAGAAAAGCAGATGTAGCCTCAGGGGGTAAATTATACCAACAATTCTGTTTTGCCTGTCATGCACAGGATGGACAGGGTACCAAAGCTGCAGATTATGATACAAGCGGAAATTATACTTTCCCTCCTCTTGCAGGTAATGATTCTTTTAATAATGGTGCTGGTATGAGCCGTCTAAAAAGTGCCAGTAAATTTATTCATGCCAATATGCCTTTAGGAGCAAGCAGTAAAACACCTGCACTGACTATTGATCAAGCTTATGACGTTGCAGCTTATATTCTTTCACTGCCAAGAGAAAATAAAAACGGTCGCGACAAAGATTTTCCAAATCCGAATTTCAGGCCGGATGATTATCCTGTACCCGAGTATTTTAATGGTGATAAGATAGCATTAGAAAAAGCTAAAATCGGGCCGTATAAAAACTCAACGACTATGGACTGAAAGTCCATAGGTTGTAACAGGACTAAAAGTCCTTAAAATCAAAAGCACCCCCTCCTAACCTCCCCCTATAAAAGACTAGGGGGAGGAACTTAAAGCCCCTTCCCCCTGTCTTCTGAGGGGGAAGGTTGGGATGGGGGTAAGTGCATAGTTTTAACTAGCGTGCTGAGATAATAAATAGATTCAGTAAGAACATTAATCTATCGGATAAAACTCGGGATCTATCAATCAAATTTGAACAGGAAGCAAAATAATGAAAAGTATTTTAAT
>DAOVUE010000374.1 GCA_030632745.1 Pseudomonadota bacterium
AAAAATATAATTTATAATGAACAGCTTCTGTGATGAAAGCTTATAAAAAGTTATTAAAAGTTATAAAAGGCTTATGAGTTATAAAGATCAATGATGAATAAGGATGTCTTACCAAATCGGCGTAAATATAATCAGTGGGTGGCCAATGAAACACTAGAAGATTATGCACTGCGTTATACGGCAAAAAAATCACGCCGCTGGTCCGTAGGCTGGGTGGCTAATACTGCATTAGGTGTGATTTCTTTTTTAGCACTGGAAGCAATTGGTGGTGCCATTACGCTGGATTACGGTTTTACTAATGCCATGTGGGCAATTCTGGTGGTTGGCGTGATTATTTTTTTGTCAGGTTTGCCTCTATCATTCTATGCTGCAAGAGATGGTGTGGATATTGATCTGCTGACTCGTGGTGCGGGCTTTGGTTATATTGGTTCCACCATCTCTTCTCTGGTTTATGCCTCTTTTACATTCATCTTTTTTGCTCTGGAAGCTGCCATCATGTCGATGGCGCTGAATATGATCATGGGCATTCCCTTGTCCATTGCTTATGTGATCAGTGCATTAGTCATTATTCCTCTGGTCACTCATGGTATCAGTCGAATTTCTTTATTTCAGGCCTGGACTCAACCCATCTGGTTAGTTCTGCAAATATTACCTCTGGTCTTTATTGCTATTCATGAGGTTGATGCTTTTGAACTATGGTTAAGCTTTCCCGGACTTAGTGCTTCCGGACTTAGCACTTCAGGTGTGGTCTCGGATGGGATGAGGGGGAATGGATTTAATTTGTTGCTCTTTGGGTCAGCGGCGGCGGTTATTTTTCCTTTAATTGCTCAAAATGGTGAGCAGGCTGATTTCTTGCGTTTTTTACCTGAAAAAACAGCAGCCAATAAGATTCAATGGTGGCTGGCGGTTATAGGAGCAGGACCCGGCTGGGTAATTTTTGGTGTCATTAAATTATTTATTGGTTCATTTCTTGCCGTACTGGCATTAAATCACGGAATTTTACCTTCACTGGCCAGTGATCCAGCCCACATGTATGCCATGGCGTTTAGTTATATTACATCGAATCCAGAAATTGCTTTATGGTTAACAGGAATTTTTGTAGTCATTTCACAATTAAAAATTAATGTTACTAATGCTTATGCAGGCTCCATTGCCTGGGGGAACTTTTTCTCACGTCTGACGCATAGTCATCCAGGAAGAGTCGTATGGTTATTTTTTAATGTGGCTATTGCTTTGATGTTAATGGAACTGGGTCTGTATCAGGCCTTTGAAACCATTTTAATCACCTATGCCTGTCTGGTGGTGGCCTGGGTCGGCAGTGTGGTGGCTGATCTGGTCATTAATAAACCGCTGGGTTTGAGTCCCGCTCACATTGAATTCAGACGAGGTCATCTTTATGACATTAACCCTGTGGGGGTGATTTCAATGCTCATTGCCTCGGTTGCTGGTATTTGTGCAAATCTTGGTCTCATGGGAGCGATGGCGCAAGCACTGGCTGCTTTTATGTCCTTGCTGATACCTTTTATTACCGTCCCCTTAATTGCCTGGTTGACTCAGGGTCAATATTACCTTTGTCGCAGCGAAGAAAATGAAAACAGCCTTACTCCAGCTCAGCAACCGTGTCGTGTTTGTGAAAACAGCTTTGATCATGAAGATATTTTGCACTGCCCAAGTTATGAAGGACATATTTGTTCATTGTGTTGTGCGCTGGATTCTCGTTGTGGCGATCAATGCCGACCGGAAGCGCATCTTTCTGCACAGATGTCATCCATCTTTAAACGAATATTCCCCAATTTTATTTATCAGACTTTCCATTCAATGGTCGGGCAGTTTCTGGCAATTTTTATTATTACATCAGGGATTATTGCCAGTTTGTTTGTGGTGGTTTTTTATGCACAAAAAGATAAAAGTAATGCTGATCTTATTTTTATCAGTGATACGATGTGGCAGATTTATTTTTTACTTCTCATTGTTACGGGGATTTTAATCTGGTTGTATGTTCTGGCACAAAATAGTACACGTTTTGCACTTAAAGAAACTCAATTACAAACTGAATTGTTAACTCGTGAAATTGAAGCGCATGAAGAAACCGCCGTTCAATTGGCAAAGGCAAGAGATACGGCTAATATTGCCAACCGGGCAAAATCTCGTTACTTATCAGGGGTGAGTCATGAATTGAGAACCCCTTTAAATACCATTTTTGGCTATGCACAATTAATGGAGAATAATGCCAATACCGATGCTAAAAGCAAAAAAATCGCGACAGTCATTAAACGCAGCAGTGAACATTTATCGGATGTGATTGAAGGCTTGCTGGAGATTTCAAAAATTGAAGCACGTAAACTTGATTTACATCGGGACAAGGTTGATTTAAACACATTAATTCATCACCTTGAGGCGATGTTTCAAGCTCAGGCTATAGCAAAGAATATTGAGTTTAAGGTTATTTTTCAGACCAGCGTGCCTCATTTTGTCGCTGTTGATGAAAAGAGATTACGTCAGATCCTGCTTAATTTATTATCCAATGCCATAAAATTTACCCATCAGGGTAAAGTAGAATTAATAATTAATTATCGTAATCAGGTGGCCCGCTTTGTGATTAAAGATACAGGTATAGGTATTGCTGAGGCTGATCAGGAAAGAATTTTTGAACCATTTGAAAGAGTACATGATACACAGGCACTCTCTCACTCTCACTCTCAG
>DAOVUE010000022.1 GCA_030632745.1 Pseudomonadota bacterium
AGCTGATCGCAGACTTTGTTCAATATGAAAGTTAAAGGGAAGACCCGGCTTAAATGAAAAGAGGGCTAAAATTCGCTTCGGTGGCTGATAATTGTCCTCTGCCCATAGCTTTGCAGCCGGGCATAAAAATGTACTCGCTATTATGTTCAATAAGATGCACATTTTAAGGAGCTTAGCTAGTGTCATTTTATCTATTCACCTCGTTCTCAACAAGAGCTAAAGCTATTGCGGGCTGTGTTAGTTTAAGCGGGAATATATTTCATACTTTTCCATTAATCGGGCTAATTCAGCCAGTGATGTAATATCCATTTTCAGCATAATATGGCGCCGATGTGATTTTACTGTACTTTCACTCATATCAAGACGATTAGAAATCTCTTTATTTAACCGGCCTTTTATAACGAGTTGTAAAACTTCATGTTCACGTTTTGTTAAAGATTTAAGACCTTGTTCAATTTTACTTATTTCAAGCTGTTGTAATTTTGTTTTTTTATCTTTATCCAGTGCCTGGTGTATAATATCAAGCAGCTCCTGATTTTCAAAAGGCTTTTGCAAAAAATCAACCGCACCCGATTTCATTGCTCTGACACTCATGGGTACAGTGCCATATCCGGTAATAAAAATAATAGGAATTAAAATTCCCCTGTTTAATAATTCCTGCTGAAGATCAAGTCCGCTCAGACCGGGCATCCTGATATCAGAGACCAGACAACAGGGATTATCGGGTCGTTTTACTATATCAAGGAATGTCCGGGCAGATGAAAAGCTCTCTACTTTCAGCCCCACTGATTTAATCAGTTCTTCCAGCAGGTCTCTAACCAGTTCATCATCATCAACAATGAATACAGATGTTTCGGACAGATCCATTAATATTATCCTTCGCAGACAGGCACAGAAAGGCACAATTTATGCCTTTATCTGAATCATTATGTTGAAAGTTTATAGTTTACAACTTATAGCTTACACTTTATCAACAATAGTTTATAAAATCACATAAAATTACGATTTTATATTACCATTATCATCCTTTATAACTAGCAAACTGCAACCATAGTTCAATGGTATTTATTTTTATCCCGATATATAGTGTACCACTCTCTTGAGTAACAAAAAATTAACACAAATGATTTTAAGCCATTTTTATGTTACTTAAAATAATTCGTGATAATTTTTTTAGCTGTGGGCACTTCTAAGTAACTTAAATTTATCCACCATCATTATATAGAAATTTAATGTTACTATAATTGATGGTGGACAAATTCAAGCTTGGCTGAAGGTTCTGGAGTAAACAAAAGATATTAATAAAACTAAACCCAAAAGGAAAAATTTATGAATTTTTATAAAAAATTAATCAGCATTATGTTCGTTAGCAGCATGCTGTTGACAAGCACTGCTTTTGCCTCAGAAACACAAAAATCCGGCACCATTGTCATTGATGAAACTCAGGTGTCACTAATTATTGGCGGTGATATGGGAGGCGGTGTTCTACGTGTAGGGGATGAGTCCCGCAGTTTCAAAACTGAAGGTCTGAAAATCGGTGGGCTCGGCGTAAACAAGATACATTTGATCGGTGATGTTTATGACCTCAAAAATATTGCAGACTTTGCCGGTGTCTATGCGAGCTTTGAGATGGGAGCAACATTAGGTTACGCCTCTAAGAACGCACTTTGGCTGAAAAATACGAAGGGAGTTAAATTGAATATGAAATCATCTTCCGGAGAAGGCGTTGCACTATCCCTTGCTGCTGAAGGATTCAAAATTTCTATGGATTAATAATAAAATATAGCTCATGTTAAAATCATGAGCTATAGTTAAACCTTGTATATAAAAAAGAGTTAAAAATGTCCTTAGAAATTGAAAAAAAATTCCTTGTATCGGGTGATGCTTTTAAGCAGGAAGCTGAACATAAAATGCATATTATTCAAGGCTATTTATCCTCAGCAGCAGAGCGTGCTGTAAGAATCCGCATTAGGGATGATAAAGGCTTTTTGACCATAAAGGGAAAAAGTAATGCATCCGGTACAACACGATATGAATGGGAAAAGGAAATTTCTATTGCAGATGCCCGCGAACTGCTGAAACTATGTGAAGCAGGAGTCATTGATAAAACGCGTTTTCTGGTTAAATCAGGGGTTCATACGTTTGAAGTGGATGAGTTCTACGGGGATAATGAAGGTTTAGTTGTGGCCGAGATAGAACTTAAAGCAGAACATGAGGCCTTTGTAAAACCTGACTGGATAGCTGAAGAAGTAACCGGGCAGGATAAATATTATAATGCCATGCTGAAATCAAATCCTTATAAAAACTGGCAGAAAAATTAATTCTATCAGAAAAACATTCAGCATAAACCGCATAAATTTTATAAGAATTTTCTCAATACAGAACTGAAAGTACAAACTATTTTTTTATTCAAATAAATAATTGGTTCTGCAATAAAGATCAACGTTCTTTATCGTTTTAAAAAGGATAGGGGTATTTTCAAGCACTTGATGAAAAATGACCTGTATAGCATCGGGAATATATTCGTGAGTGATACGATTTCTTAACTCTCTGATAAAAATAAAGGCTTCGGCATTATCGATAAGTCCTTTCTTTTCAGCACGATTAATTCTATCACGAACACTTCCTTCATCTTCTAAATCAATTTTATCAATCAGGCGAAAGATTTTCTGGGTCAGTAAATCACTTGTTCTTGCAAAGCGACTGGTCAATGATTCAAAAAGTTCTAATTGGTCCGGTTCATAAAAACCTGCTTTTCCAATTTTTGAACATTTATCGTAAGAGTATCTCAAAACATCTTGAGAATTGGCCATTAAAGCAAGCTCATCTTCGAGTACTTGTCGCTGCTTATTATTCATAAGAACTGTATCATAAAGGAATAGCTTCTTCTTTAATCATATTGATAAAAGCCTGATTATTTTTAGAAGGTAGAACGACATCAAATTTCTGCTCGCCTAATACACTTTTTAAGCTCATAATAAATTTGATTTTGTTCTCAAAGTTTTTATCCCCTGGACAGGTATCAATAAATAAATCAATATCTCCACCACGCTTATTATCATCTACACGAGAACCAAAAAGATAAACAGAAGAATCTTTACCAAAAAACTCCTTAGCTTTAGTCTTAATAATTTGTTGATATTTCTTAGTCAGCCTCATGTGTTGAGTATAGAAAAAATAACTACTTTAATCAATAGACCTCGATAGCTTAATTATCAATAACAGTGACCCATGTTTCCGGAGCATCCATTCCCTCAATAGTAAACTTTGTTCGTCCGTTATAAAATTCACCTAGTAAAACGGTCTGACCCAGAGCAGAAAATGTACCGGCAGTCCATATTCCATTAGGACCATCCTGTTTCACAACATATTCTCCGGAGGCTTCAGGCATTATCAGATAGACCACGCAGGCACCTACCGTATAACAGGTTGCTGACTCCCCTACTTTTAACGTGATGGTACCAGTATTACCGCCATCACTTTTAGGCAACTGCCCGTTACAAGCGCTCAGTAATAACATAAAACAGACTATCATGAATAATTTCGAGTATGAAAACATTTTTTAACGCCTTAAAATAAAATAGTATAAAATTGTTTATTATCACTTGAGTGAATATCACTCAAGCTGCTTATTTCAAAATTGATAAGCAAGACCTAACATGCCCTGATTTAAACCGGGGTTTTCATTATCAGTTCCGGCATTAGACATATGCTGAAAGCGGGCATTAACCGTAAAATGCCGATCAATGCTGTAGTTCAGGCCAATAAAACTGGTAAATTGAAGTGCACTGCCGAAATCCACTTTTTTAAATCTGTTTCTGCTCAGCAGGGTCGGACTGAAACCGGCCTCGAAGCTAAAGCTGCTGTCTGGATTCATCAATAAAAGACCCGGCCCTAGAGTAAAAACAGCAGCAGTCTTACGATCACCATGAAGAGCTCCCAGAGAAGTATTGAGACGGGTATTTATCTGCCAGTCAGAATTCAGTTTCCAATCCCAGGGTAGTCGATAAGCCGCAGCAATTTCCCATTGATTAAAACTTTCTCCATGACGTTTGCCCGTGCCACCTCGTGCACTGATTTCCTGCCAACCCGATTCGGCACTGCTTGCAGATGAGGAGACGACAAAAATAATGACGATGGAAAAGTATTTAATTAAATATAACATGCTGCTCCATTACCTTCTTTTTTAATTGAACATTAGCACAGAATATATAATGTATTAAAGAAAAATACCACTGGATAATAGTTGATTTTTAATCCTGTTCAGGTCAGTAATGTTAGTATTGGTAAACTATAGTTTATTGATATTAGCCTTTAGTCTACTTGAGCCTAATATATAATAAGCAGAGCTACTTGCAAAACTCCCTAACACGTCATTCCCCTGCATACGCCAGGGGCAGGCTCTGCGCACCCCAAGAGTACTTGTTCGACAAGAGTTAGCAAGCTAACAAAGTCTCACTGGCGAAGGCAGAAATCCAGAAATCAAAGACTTACAATCAAAAACATGGATTCCCGCTTAAAAATGCGGGAATGACGGAGTTTTTCAAGTACCTCAACAGATGAAAATAAATTATTTAGCCCGGCATCAAAAAAGCGGACCAAGCATTGCAATGGTATTATTTATTAAACGACGAGACATAGGCCATGCACTAACTTCATCCAGAGTGACCGGGTGTGAATGGCTGATATATTCCTGCTGACGCTGGCGCAGCTCGGCACTCAACTCAGGGTCATACAATAAAATATTATTTTCATAGTTTAATTCAAAGCTGCGGCGATCCATATTAGCAGAACCAATAAGTGTTATTTCCCCGTCCATAGTCAGTGTTTTTGCATGCAGCAATCCCCCTTCATATTCGTAAATTTTCACTCCGGCTTTCAGCAGATCAGCGTAGTAGCTTCGACTGGCAGCACCCACCATCCACGAATCATTTCTGGCAGGGAAAATAATACTCGCATCTACACCGCGATAAGCGGCTGAACAAAGTGCATTCTGCATCGCTTCATCCGGTACATAATAAGGACTGGAAATAAGCAGTTCATGTTGAGCGGCATACATAAGAGATTCAAACATCTCCGGCATGGCAGAATAACGTACTGTCGGGCCGGTACCAATAACCTGAGCAGGAAAGCCCGGTTTAGGTGCCCACAGCGGCTGTTTCAGCAGGTCATTAATATCTTCATCGACAGAAGTCATCCAGTCACTGGCAAAAACATATTGGTTCTGAACGGCTATCGGACCTTCAAAGCGCATCATAACATCCACCCAGGGTGCATATTTCGCCTTGACACGAAACTCAGGATCAGCACAGTTCTGGCTTCCGCAATAGGTAATATTGCTATCAATAACAACTATTTTACGATGATTCCTCAGATCGATGCGTCCGCTAAAGGGTCTTAGCAATGGATTGCCTATAGGCAGTGCCCTGGCCGTATGCACTCCGGCTTGCTGCATACCCTGCCAGTGCTCAGAGTGAATCATTGCACGTGAACCCAGATCATCAGCCATGGCTCTGCACACAACACCCCGGGCCGCTGCACGTTTTAGTGCATTAACAATTTTAAGCCCGTTAGTATCGCTTAACCAGATATAGAACAGTACATGAACGTGATGTTCAGCACTATCAATATCTGCAGCCATGGCATCAATTGCGGCATTAGAGCTGGCCATCAAACGTGCCGAATTACCACCCATTGGCTGAAAATGATTGATTGACTGCCCGACACAAAAAAGCGGCTGATACTTTAACGGTGTATTCACTGCAAGCTTATGCTTATCCTGCGGCAAAACTTCTGGAAAGTCAGGCATTTGTTTAACTACATTACGCAGTCGTGCAACACGCTTGCGGCCAATGTTTATCTCTCCAAAAAATATATAGAGCAGCATACCAGCTATGGGCAATGCAAGAATAACCACCACCCAGGCAATACGTGAGGCAGGCTGGCGATGAGGCCGCAGCATGACTCTCACAATAAAGAACAATTGAACCAGTATATGCAGCAGAAAAACTATCATTGATTCATACGATACAATATGCATATACTAATCTTCAATATAGTCTTAATTGTGCAGACTGATTATTATTTTTCAATTTACCCGGCAACATCAATAGCCAGTTTTCTCGCTTTAAGTGCATCAACAATAGCAACTTCAGCTTCTATACAGCTTAGAGCAGCAACCATTATCGCATCCAGTGCCTGCTGTTCTTTTTTATCTGCCTGTTTTTCAATTTTCTCAATATCACGATCAACTTTCCAGTCTTCAACTTTGGTCACCAGATCATTTGTTGTTTCTTCAATATATTCTTTAATACGCTGCACCGCATCGCCGGCCTGCTCTCGTTTGAGTTCAAGTTTTTGTTTAGCCTTCTCTAAATCAGCATCCAGAGTTTTCAGCTCTGTTTTTGCGGCTGCTTTAACCTGATTACTCACCTGAGACAGGTGTTCTTCAATATGATGAATTTCATTTTGTAATTGATTACATGAATCTTTCATTTTTTCACTCATTGTCTATTCCTTAATATTATTTCGGGTTATTTTTTCTATCAATTATAGATAAAGATTAGAGCATTTCAATCATTATGCCGTTCTATTTTATGGAAGAGGTTCAGGTTATGCAGTTTATTCTGGATAAAATCATTATTGCCTACGGCAGAAGATAAGATAAGATAATAAAAGATGAGATGAGATTATTTTATAGTAATAACAGGGGGTAAAACTACTGGATAATAGTTGAGATTTTATCATCACAGGAACAGGACAGACCCTGTAAGATTAAACTATAGTTTACACTCCACTGAAAAGATCACAAATTCAGCAATCTTAGTTCAAAACACTTATAGGAATGTGGACAATGTCATGATACTATCTGGAGTTATTAAAAGTTATTAAACCATTACTTTGACCACATCAACAATGTTAAACACCCGTATTCAGCAGATTATAAGTTCATTATCTGAGAAAACTTATTATCCTTATGTACCGCTCGCCCTGGGCGTGGCTCTGCTGGGTCTGCTGCATCTGTTCTCTGTGCTTGATCCGGTAATGGCTATGCACCAGCATCTGAATACACCCGGCAGCCTTCGGCATGAACTGATTGGTGTCAATCTGGCTGATATTGTACATTTTTCCTTCAGCGTATTCGTTCTGATGGTGGCATTTGGCTTATGGTTTCGTTCACGTATTTCCTGGTTACTCTCAGTAGTGTCTTTAATTGTTGGAATAATTTACACCATGCAGTCACAGACATCCATTGAAGTCTGGTTTTTGTTCTATAAATTGGTATTGCTGGGCTTATTAGTCACCAGCCGAAAAAATTTCAATCGTCAGAATATGCGTCTTGACACGTTTTCTGCACTGATTTCAGTCATCGTATTGTTTTGCTATGCAGTGTTCGGTACTTATTCTCTTGGTGATCAGTTTTCACCTCATGTCGACACTCTAATTGATGCCTTCTATGTATCAGTCATTACCATAACGACTGTCGGCTATGGCGATTTCTCACCCGTCACAGTAGAAGCACGTCTGTTCGTGGTTTCCACTATCATTTTCAGTATTTCCGTACTGTCAACTGCAATTGGTGCCACACTGATACCGGCTCTGATTCAAAAAATCAAGAAAATTAGCATTGAGAAGGAAGAAAGAATGAATCGCACTAACCACTACATCATCGTCGGCTATAGCGCATTGTCGGCCAATACCTATATAGAATTAAGCAACCGCAAAGAACACATCACCGTCATTCTTAAAAACCAGCCGGACGGAGCACTATTCGCTGATAAGGATATTGACCTTATTATAGGAGACGGCAGTGATGCTAAAGTATTACTTCAAGCCGGTGCAGAAAATGCGAAGGCCATTTTAGCCTTACTGGATGATGATTCCGAGAATGCCTTTGTTATCCTTGCGGCCAAGGAACTACAAGTCAAAGCCAAGACAGTGGCAGCGGTTAACAGCAGATATCATCTGCATAGAATTCGCCGCGTACATCCTGATATGATTCTTGCACCTCAGGTACTGGGTGGAGAACTACTGACCAGTATGCTGGTGGGTGAACGGATTGATATCAACAGTATTATGAGTCACCTGCTGGGACAGACTGAAACAAATGATTCCAGTGACGCTAAAAAATGAGCGTCATCCTTTAAACCTAAATAACGCCCACACTCCAAAGCACGTATTTACCAGGCGTCATTCCCGCACGTCCCCTTGATGAAGAACTGTTCGAGCCCAATAATTTCAGCTTAAGTATTCTGGACAAAACTATAAAAACAGACTATAAAAAAAGTACTTGTATTATTTTACAAGAATCTCTTAAGTTTTTTTTAAATCTTCCGATAACATTAAAGGAACACAGATGACAACTTATATCCTGAATTCAAGTAATAAATGCTAACAAACAAATAACATCCTCAAAGCAGATTATAAAGCTTTTTTTAATTTTAGTGATTGCACTTTTAAGTACTGTGTAAATAGCTTCTGCAGCCGACAAGATTTCACCCATGACGGTTGAAGGGACAACGTCAGTCTCTACAGATGAAGCAAAAAAATTATTTGATGCCGGAGCATTATTCGTCGATGTCCGCAGAAGCCAAAAAATCCGCTCCTATCGTCATTTACTGCAATGGTGAAGACTGTCTGAGAAGTGCTAAAGCCAGCAAAATGGCCGTTGGGTGGGGATTTACCAAGGTCAATTATTATCGTGATGGTTTTCCTGCCTGGAAAAAAGCTGGATACCCCATTGAGTAGTGAGTTAATTTAATCCAAAAATACGCGAGTTCATATTATGAATCTAAAAAATAGAATTGTAGTAACAGTCACCATAATAATTATCATTACTGTATGTGCCGGCTTCATAGCCAGTTACTTTAAGATGAAAACCTCAGAAAGTCGTTATAATGAACTCGCCACCAGCGCTAATCAACAGTTATGGGATTTGATTATATCAAATCAATATGCTGTCATGAGCCCCAACATAAAGGATATTACCCGGGATCATCAATTAAAAAAAGCCCTTGAGGAAAAAGATATTGCACTAATAAAAGAAAACAGCAGCACGGCATTTAACGTCTTGAAAGGTCAGAATGTACTCTCAAATATTCAGATTATGGATATAAATGGCGTTATTTTATTTGATGCAATTAACCCCTCCACTCATTCATCAATCAGTCAACTGGCCTTACATGCTATTCAGGAAAAAAAGAATCAAACGTCAATTACTCAAAATCAAAGAGGCTATCTGCAGTCAGAACTGGTTTTTCTTATTACTAAAAGAGGCGAAATTATTGGTGCAGGTTCCTATACCCTAAAATTAACTCATGCTATACAGGCTTTAAAAGAAATACATCATTCTCAGGTTTATATTACAGACAAAGCAGGTAATCTCGAGTCCCACTCTGACATTGATTTGGAAGATGAACTCAATGCACTGTCCCTGCCTTTTGAGCAGGGCAAACAT
>DAOVUE010000314.1 GCA_030632745.1 Pseudomonadota bacterium
GCAAACAATCAATACGAATGCATTAAACTGGTTAAAAATTGCGAATACCGTCTTTTCCAGCGTCCCGATGATGCAATTATCAAAGGCTTTGATAAGCAGACTGAACTGGAAATGGCCTTACCGAACAATTTTTTGGCCAATTATCAGCCACTTGCGCATGACGAACTGACTGAAATTACCGAAGATCAGGTGGAATTTGATCAATATACCCAACCCATGCGGGATTTATTATTAAGCAGTTTAGAGGAAGGTAAAACAGCGGTTTCATCTGCACATCCTCTGATGGTTGATGGTGCCCCGAGTAAAAATCCGCGTTATTTACAACTACGATCCGATTTATTCAATCCTGTTAAAAGGTATCTGGCTGAAATGGGAGCTCGTTTACATCGTCGAGCACCTCTGCATGAGCCTATCTGTTTCCCGGTTGATTCTGTGCTGACAGGACGACGTAATAATCCACCGGATAAGGCTGCAGGTATTCGTTCCCTGGCCGTTTATAATCCAATACATTATCAGGAATTACCTGAATTGTTTATGGACTTTATTTGCAGTCTCACGGGTAAATCCCCTTCTACCACCGGTGCAGGATCTGAAGGAGCATTAACCAAGGGACCCTTTAATGCCCTGCTCCCTACAGCAGATATTAATAATGCTCTGGTTTCTTATATTTTAACGGACTACTCCGGTTTCAGCAGTGCTGCAGGTTATGTTGGACCACATACTAAGGTCAATCATGATATCAGCCTGATCGTTCCTGAAATATGGTCACAACTTAAACCGGAGAAAAGAAGACCGGATTATTTAATCAGCAAGGGACAATTAGAAAAGCTGGAAGATTTTGAACATGAAGGTCAAACAGTTTTAGCCAGCCGTTTAGGTTATCGTATCACGAATCTCTTTGTGCATGGATTTTTTGGTAAGATTTTTGATAATCCTTCTGCTGTTTTTAATGAAGAAATATTACGTCCTGAAACACAAAACATGAATGATTTTGTGGATGGTATTAACAATATTGTCGAAGCTCAGCAAAAAGTTGCTCAAACCTATCTTGAAGATGGTTCCGTCAATCAGGCCTGTCCCCCACTCAAGGCATTATTGTATATTATGGCAACGGGTAACTATGAAGGTAAAGATGCTCATCACCCTGATATACGTGCCTTGTTTACACGGGAGGCATTATTAACATCTGACTGGTATAAGAAACGTCTGGAAGTTAAACAGGAACGTGATATTGCTTTATGGGAACGACATATCAGTTATCTGAAAACCTTCCTTGACCTTGAAAGTCACTCTGATGAAGCCAGACGTCTGAAAATTTCCAGGCAGTTGAAAATTGCTAAAGCAAAATTAAAAGCTGTCTCAGATGAATCTTACCTTGAGGATCTGGTCGGGACTCTGGGTGCAGATCCTATGGAGTAATTTACTTACTGATGAACATTCATTAAGGGATGATATACTTGGCTCTCTGCCAGAATACTAAAGCAGCTCATCCCTTACTGACCCATCCACTTCTACAGAAAATTGGCTCAAAATCATCACCATCCACTCAAATAGTGGTAATAATCGTTGATAGTATGAAAAACAATAAGGCACAAAATCTTCTGTATAGATCTGCTCTGGTAAAGGCAGCTGAAACCAGCATTTTAGTCCCTTATAACGGATCATATCCTCATTTAAAAGATCTTTGGCATAGCCGGAGGGAATTCGTTTTAACTGCTCACCATGAACAATAACTCCTGAAGTTGATAATTGATCAATAATTTTTCTTAGTTGTAGTGCTTTTTCAGCATGAGTACATTGTTCCCTCCAGGCCTGTAAATACTCTGCAGTAAAACAATTAATTCCCACACCCAGCTGGATGTATTCCGGCCGAATGGAAAGGTAAAAACCAGGACATCGGGTTCTTTTTAATGTCCCCTGCCAGAATAAATAAGACAAATGTGTTTTATAGGGAGTTTTATCTTTACTAAAACGGGCATCTCTGGAAAAACGGTAGATAGAACCATTTACTTTAGGGGAGATATTTATTTCAGGGGCTATTTGTTGTAATGAATCGCCCAGACTTTCAACCAGATCTCTGGAGATTTCTAAGATCTCATCTTTATAAAAATCGTAATGCTGCTCAAACCATGGTTTATTATTATTTGTTTTTATTTGCTGCAGAAAATCAATTACCTTGGGATTAAAACCTTTAAATATAGACACCCTGACTCCATAAATTACGGGACATACAGCATTTTAACAAGTAATTCATAAAGAAGATAAATACTTTATAGCTAAAATAATACTTGACTAGTTTAGTGCGGTACTATTTAATAGCATAATTAAGGGACTTTAATAAATGCCAAGTCCCTAATTACTCTATCTCTTTTATTGTGAGTCAGTTAAAATAAATTTTTTAATTTTTCATCATTCAGGATAATTACCATGTCTGCCTATTATGTGTACAAAATATCACCCACTATTGCTAAGCTGGTCAAACCGATGGAACTTCTGAATGAGTTTGAGAACTATAAAGACGCCCGAAACTTTGCTCGAGAGCAGCGTCAAAACCCGGATAATAATCCTTTAGATACCTTTAAGGTATTATTTGCTGATAATCCACTTGATGCTGAAGAAAAACTGGCTGAAGTTCGTGAAAAACCCATTATGAAAGAATGGGAAAAATAATTCTAAATAACTCCTTTGGTGAATAGTGATGGATGAAGACCAGTATCGTTCAATTTATAAAGAAATGAATCCAACCCGCTGTTATTTTGAAAAATTATTATTGCTTCGTTATGGACAGTGCGAACAGGCAAAAAAATTATTTTTGGCTGAACGTGAAGCCTTTGCCTGTAATTCTGAAAAGGATCAAAAGCAGTGTTTACAGCTATTAGAACAACTGCGCAGCAACGCCCGCTTCTCACTGCAAATCACTCAGGCTGACGGGCCGCTGCCGCACGCCAAAGAGATAAAAGTTCAGGCTGGCGGCTTATTTGGTTTACAACAATTACTGAGTAACAAAAATCTCACTGAAACTGAAGTTTTATTGGATGAAGATGCAAAGTATGGAGAGCAGGCACAAAAAAATTCCCCCATACAAAACGTTTGCAATACTGTAAATCAAGCTATTGCTCAATATAATAATTTAAATTCTATTCCCTATAATGAAATTGTCAAATCCATTATAAACTTTAAATTACCGGATCGAAAAAGAAGAAAAAAACGCACTTAAACCTTGTATATTAAATAATCCAGTTCATGTTGTTATAGCCAATAAACGTAACTTCTCAATAAGTCCGTGCAACTATTCTCTATTAACGTCATTCCCGAAGTCTTTTATCGGGAATCTATTGCTAAAAATGGATCCCCGATAAAA
>DAOVUE010000380.1 GCA_030632745.1 Pseudomonadota bacterium
AACAACTCGATAAGTTTAAACTATTACCAACATGGCTTAGTCCGATAAAAAAACATTTATCCGGTCGTACCAGGGTTCATATAGATATTAATATACCTAATAAACAACAAGCGTTGTCCTTTAATTTAAGCAGTAAGCTAAGCGGTTTGTCATCGACTCTCCCTATACCTTTTACGAAATCAAAACAGGCGGCATCATCATTTAAACTGCAGTATAAAGATTTACCCGTCTTAAACAGCAGAAAAAAGTCAGCTAAAAAATCTCGCCTTAATATGACTATTTCAGATAAGCTTTCTCTTGCTTTGTTATTGGATACCCGCAGCAAAGAATTTGAGCTGCTGAAAGGGAATGTTGTATTAGGCGGGGGACAGGCTAACCTACCTGAGCAGAATGTACTGCGTATTTCCGGTCGTGTGACTGAGGCACCATTAGAGCAGTGGGCAGCTCTATTTAAAGCAGATTCTAAAACGCCTGCTGAAGCAGACACTAAAAAGAATGCACAAAAACCATTTTTGCCTATACAACTGGCTATGACAGAGTTAATTTTGCCCGAACTTAGACAAGAGCCGAAACAAAAGCCGAAACAAAAATCAAAACAGCACAGCAAGCAAAAGAAAAAAACACAGGTTAATAGCAAAAATAGGCTTGATCCCGGGCAGTTTCCAATTGTGAACGGCTATATTAATTCCATCAAACTGGGTTCGACTGAAGTTGCTAAGCTGCAGATACAATCCACCCGGATTAAGAAAGGCATCAGCTTTGATAAGTTACAATTACAGGGAAACTTATTTTCCTTTAATGGACAGGCTAAATGGCTGCAACTGCCTTTGCAGCCGGAAACTCATCTGCAGGGTGAACTGAAAGTACCTTCCATAGAAAAATTTTCTGAAAAAATGAATTTAAAACAAATTATGACGGGTGGTGAAGCTGTTGCTTCAGGTGCTATCAACTGGAAGGGTGATCCCGCTAATATAAACTTTGAAAATTTAGCAGGTAATATTTCACTCACGGTAAAACAAGGAACCTTTATTGATGCAGAGCCTGGTGCTGCCGGACGTTTACTGGGCTTATTAAATTTGAATGCACTGGCGCGCAGAATTTCACTTGATTTTACGGATGTGTCAAACAAAGGTTTTGAGTTTGATAGTATTACGGGTGATTTTCGTTTTTTGAAGGGTAATGCGTTTACCGATAATTTACATATGATATCCCCCAGTGCTGATATTTTTATTACGGGTCGTACCGGTATGGTTGATGAGGATTTTGCACAAAAAGTAAAGGTGATTCCTGAGATTTCAGCCACTTTACCTATTGCCGGAGCGGCCATAGGAGGTCCTGTCGGAGCAGCTATCGGATGGGTAGGGCAGAAAGTTTTAGGCAAACAATTGAATAAGATGACGGCATTTAATTATACCGTGAGCGGCAGCTGGGAAGATCCTCAAATTAACAAAGGATCCAGTGAACCATTATCCAGCCCTGTTAACAAACAGGATAGACGAAATATCAAAAACAATAATAATCCTTTGTTTTAGTAATACAGGAGATTAATGCTTTTATCGTAACTTCTCAATAAGTCCGTGACTAACCTGGATATTACCTAGCTTCATCCCCGAAGTCCCCTGCCCCTAGCGAATGCAGGGGACTTCGGGAATGACGGTAATAGAGAATAGTTGCACGAACTTATTGAGAAGTTACCTTTTATCTAAGTAATACTATGTTTTGCTTAAAGCTTCTTATAATATGACGCAGATAACTATTCTAAGCTTGTAATTTATCATCTAAGCATAGAAACGATAGTAATTAAAAAATAATAGAAAGCAATTAGAAAGCAATAGTGAGCAAATGTCAAAAGTAGCAGCAATTCAGATGGCTTCAGGTTCAAATGTCACCGGTAACTTAAATGAAGCAAGACGGCTGATATCTGATGCCGTAAAACAGGGTGCAGAGCTGGTTGTTTTGCCTGAAAACTTTGCTCATATGGGGATGTCTGATGCTGATATATTGCTGGTGGCTGAAGACTATCTTATTGACTGTTATCCTGATAATGAAACTCTTGCGGGTAATACCAGCGAGCACCCGCTGGAATGCCCCATGCAGTCTTTTTTGTCGTCTATAGCAAAAGAACATAATATCTGGATTGTGGGAGGCACCATACCTTTAAAATCAGACGTTCCCGATAAAGTTCTTTCTGCCTGTCTATTGTTTAATAATAAAGGTGAAATTACAGCACGATACGATAAGATCCATCTTTTTGACGTTGATATGGGAGAGAAATGCGGGACCTATCATGAATCTGCCTATACCCAGGCGGGAGATCAGGTCGTCGTGGTTGATACCCCCTTTGGTAAATTAGGCATGGCTATATGCTATGATTTACGTTTTCCAGAGCTTTTTCGTTATATGGTGAGTGAGGGTGTAGAAATTCTGACTATCGTTTCATCTTTTACTGCTACAACAGGCAAGGCTCACTGGGAAGTCCTCAACCGGGCCAGAGCTATTGAAAACCTCAGTTTTGTTGTTTCTGCT
>DAOVUE010000165.1 GCA_030632745.1 Pseudomonadota bacterium
TTCTCTGATTATTTTTTTTAAATACTGTTCAATACGCTGCTGCTGATATTGTTTTATCCATTTCCAAAAATCATCCGCATCCCGTTTATATTTAGGTATTGAGGTGAGACGAATATAATCATCCAGCAAAAAAAGACTTGATGATTTATTCAGATCAAATGTTTGAGCCAGGAACAAGGCAAGGTTTTTTAGCCTTGCCTTCTTTTGTAATGGAGCAATACCTTGCTTAACTTCTTCTCCATCTAAGGTATAAATATTGTCGTTAGCACCCAAAAGGAAATTAGCATAATGCAGATCCTGATGAGCCAGTCCCGAGCTATGATGCTGTTCCAGGACTAGCATTAATTGTTTAAGTTTTTGTTCTCTATTGAATTGATTGTTTTTTAGCCAGAATTCAGCCAGATTACAGCCTTTGATATAACGAAAAATTATAAAATAAATTCCTTCGTCAGAAACACCGGATGCTAATTTTTCCGGTGTCAGTATATTATTACCACTGAGTAATCCGGCACCTGCACATTCTCTCAGCCAGTGTTTTTTTGCTCTGGATGCATGAACAAATAATTTAATAATAACTTTGGTTTTATTAAATTCACCAATAAAAACCAGGCGCTTACCCGGAACGACACGAATTAACCTGCGACAGATTATCTCCTGTCCATCCGCACTCAGTTGAAAAACGCTGTCCAATTGATAAGCTACATTTTGTAACTGCTTTAAACTGATCTTTTCTATTGCGTCCGGCATAGCGATACTTATGCCTGATGATTTTTATAGACATTGGCAATACTTCGTATTCTGCCCGTTTCTTCAATAATATCTGCCACCTTATCCGGCATACTGAAAATATCACTATGATGCATATAGTGCAACGCATTATCCTGCCACTGCTGCCATTTTTCTGATGTTAACATGGCTGACAACTGCTGATTAAATTCACTTTGTGCAAAGGGTTCTGATAAGACTCTACCTGCCTGCGCTTTTTCAATATGAAAGGCATAACCGCAGACACCGCTGATTAATTGTGGTATCCCTGCAGCTATTGCTTCTAATAATACAGTCCCGGTATTTTCATGGCGTGCAGGATGTAAAAACAAATCACTGGCCAATAATAACTGAGGCACATCATCTCTTGCTCCCGGCAAGTAAACCTGATCTGCAATGCCTAAGCGTTTTGCCAGGGCTTTATATTTTTTTAATTTATCTTCACCCGCTACCATTAAATACGTTTTACTTCTTAAGGGCTCGGGCAAACTGGCCAGTGCTTGCATAGTCCGATCAACACCTTTACGTTTATAACCCGTGCCAATCATCAGTAATAGTTTATCATGTTCTTTTAAGGATAAAGATTGTCGTGTTGTTTGTCTGATATCCTCTGCATTTTCAGGTCTGATGCGGGAACGATCAACGCCAGGCGGCAAAGAGTGAAAACGTTCAGGCGCAGTATGATAGATTTTTTTAAAGTTCTCCATCTGTATCTCTGAGATAAATAATAATTCAACATTCTTATCTGCCGCGAATACGGCTTCTTCCATTGCCTGAAAAACTTTATAACGCCTGCCCAGTCGATATAACTTACCGTGTTGTTGCCGTACCTTTTCTTCATAACAGGGATCAGCTGCATAATACAGATCCAGGTCTTTCATTTTATTAAAGCCTATAACCAGATCATAGTTTTCCTGCAACAGCAGAGCCGTTAATTTTTCTGAAAAATCATTAATACGCTGATGATTGCTGAAACCCTTTACAGGGATCAGTGTTAAATCAAAGCCCTCGGGAACATCCCCCTCCCAGATAAAACTATAAACACTAATTTCATGCCCTCGAGACTGACACTGTTTAGCAATTCTTAAAAAATCACGTTCCAGTCCGCCATAGGGAAAATACTTAAAGAGCGAAAAAGCTAACTTCATTGATGTTTAACCTGATTTAACAACTTACGCAAAGCGTTCATTACCCGTTCCGGTGTCATATCAAGGTAACATTCCGGACTAATATTATGCCTGCTCTTATCAAACATAAACTTGTCCACTGTCTTATTTGCAGGACTTTTTTTATAAAAGAGAAGTGTTTGCAAAACGACAGTGGGCAAGTTTATTGGCCGATGGCTCTTATTACAGTCTTTTTTAAAACAGGGAGCGCACGCAAAATCAACCTGAAGATGTATCTGATGATTGCCGTAAGTCCCTGTCAGGCCGGGACTGGTTGGTCCATAGATGGCGATGGTGGGCTTATCCAGAGCCGCTGATAAATGAGCTAAACCCGTATCAACAGCAACCACGGCATCGACATCAATGATCTGTTGAGCTAATTCATTAAGAGTCATTTTTTCTAACACAACGATTTGTTTAGATTTGTTACACTGTTGTTTTATTCTCAGTGCTCTTTGATATTCGCTATCATTGCCCCAGGGCAGTACAATAGTATATCCTGATTCTGTCACTCGACTGGCTAACTCAAACCAGTATGACTCAGGCCAGTGTTTAGTCTCCCAGGTAGTCCCGTGTAAAAATAATATCGTATCGCCATCACTATTTGAAAGTTGTGCTTTTAAATTAGAGTGTAAATTAGAGAGTAATTTAGACTGTAATTGAGATTGTAATTGAGAGTTTGATGGGGAATTTAAAGCATTGGCAGTTAATTTTTTAGTGATTCCATAATCCAGAGGCAGCTCTTTAAAACTATAGCCAAGACTTTTCGCAAACAGTTCTCTGACACGTTCTACTGCATGCTGCTGTTTATCAATAGCCTGAGGATATTGATAAAAATAGGATGCTAACGGCTCTCTGGCCGAGTTTTTATCCAGTCCGTAACTATCACCCTTTGCTAAGCGGCTTATCCAGGCACTTTTTAACAGCCCCTGAGCATCAATAACAGCATCATAATGTTCCTGCTGCAGGAGTTGTTTAAAGCGTTTCCATTCTCCTGAACCTTTGCCCCTGAAATTTGCAACAAGAGTGTTTAGAATATTCTTACGCCAGCGTCGCATAGCAACCGGAATGACTTTTCCAACAGACGGGTGCCAGGCTGGAATTTCAGCAAAATTTTCTTCCACCACCCAATCAAACTGAACTTCACCCAGAGCTGCTGCGGCATCGGTTAATGCCGGCAGGGTATGGATCACATCACCCAGTGAAGAAGTTTTGATAATCAATACTTTCTTTTTCAAGACAGCTGCTCCATGGCCTCTATCACCAGCGCAGGCTGCAGCTGTTCTAAGCAGTGGGTATGTCCCAAAGGGCAGATTCTTTTAAAACAGGGGCTGCAATCGAGTTTGAGATTAACCATTGCGCTATTGTTACCCAGCGGCGGTGTAAATTCAGGATCACTGGATCCATAAACACCCACTACATTTACACCTAATGCCGCCGCCATGTGCATTAAGCCGGAATCATTACTCACAACGGTGTGACTGACTGACATAAGATCAATCGCCTCAGACAGTTTAGTTTTACCACATAAGTTGACAGCCTGTCCCTCCAGCAGCTGATTAATTTCTTCACCCATCGCATTATCTTTTTCAGAACCAAAAATCCATACCTGCCACCCCCGCTCTAACATCAGTTGTTTTGCCAAAGCAGCATAATGTCTGGCCGGCCATTGTTTGGCTGGTCCATATTCAGCGCCGGGACAAAGAGAAAGTATTGGCTTTTTTGTATTAAGTTGAAATTTATTCAGAGCTTCAGCAACTTTAGTCGAATCGACATTTAAGGCAGGTACAGGAATATTTTTTAATACGATATTTTGGCTATCATGCATTTGAGATTTTGCATAGGCCAGAGCCGCAAAGCGTTGTACGGTCATGCTTAATATTGACTTATCCAATGCACGAATATCATTCAATAAGCCGTAACGCATTTCGCCCACAAAACCGGTTCGTTTAGGTATAGAGGCCCAAAAAGGCACTAATGCTGATTTTAAAGAATTGGGTAATACAATGGCCTGGTCATAATGTGTCTGACGCAGAGATTTACCTAATTGATAACGAGCTTTGAGTTGTAATTGTCCATGTCCCAGAGGCATATCAATCACCTTGCTCACTTCAGGCATACGTTCCAGTAAAGCACTGCTCCAGAGCGGAGCCATAACATCAATTTGTACCTCTATGCCCTGTTTTTCAAGTCTTTGCTGCAAAAGCATAAACAGACTCTGAGCCATAATCATATCACCGACCCAGGATGGGCCAATGATTAAAATTTTATAGCCTGATAAAACAGTATGACTGGATTTCACTCTTTGAGACTATATTCTGCACTGCAATAAGGACATACAGCCACACCGCCATTTTCCTTAATCGGCAGATACACTTTAGGGTGTGAATCCCACGAACGCATGCCGGGCATAGGGCAATGAGCCGGCAAGTCTGATTCCTTAAGCTCATAACGATTAGACGCATTAGGAGTCAATAATTCTGCCTTATTTGTGTGTGCCATAAAAATTTCCTTTATTTAAGTCTTTCTATTTGACTAAGGTCTGCCACTGAGGATACAGCTCCCGGCGTCCATGAACCTGATCAAAATACATGGTCTGTAGTTTTTCAGTAATCGGACCTCGTGCCCCGTTACCTATTTGACGATTATCCAGTTCACGAATCGGGGTTACCTCTGCCGCTGATCCGGTAAAAAAGGCTTCATCAGCAGTATAAACTTCATCCCGGGTAATGCGTTTTTCTTTAATTTCATAACCCAGTTCAGCGGCCATTTGAAAAATCGTATCACGGGTGATGCCTTCTAACGCAGAAGTCAGCTCCGGAGTATAAATATTACCATTACGTACTATAAAAATATTTTCACCGCTGCCTTCAGCAACAAAGCCATCCACATCAAGCAGCAGGGCTTCATCATAGCCGTCTGTCAAAGCTTCCTGCAGGGCCAGCATGGAATTCATATAGTTTCCATTGGCCTTAGCCTTACACATGGTAATATTGACATGATGACGGGTGAAAGAAGAAGTACGGATACGAATTCCCTTTTCCAGACTTTCCGCTCCCAGATAAGCGCCCCATTCCCAGGCGGCAATCATCACATGAACTTTTAAA
>DAOVUE010000029.1 GCA_030632745.1 Pseudomonadota bacterium
AATCATTGCCTGGTTATTATTTGCCGTTATTCTCTGGGGGCGCTGGCGTTTTGGCTGGCGTGGTAAAAGGGCCATTAATTTTACTCTGGGAGGCTTTATTTTTCTTATGCTTGCCTACTTTGGCAGTAAATTTGTATTAGAAATTATTTTACAGAGAGTCTGATGCTATTAACTTTGAAGTTAACGAGGTACTTGCAAAACTCCGTCATTCCCGCATTCCCCTGCATACGCCAGGGGCATGACGTATTGAGGAGTTTTTGCAAGCACCGCTAACTTTAAATTAAATTCTAATATCTACTGAATTCAAACACTTATTCAAACACTTATTCAAACACTATAGGCTTTTACACTTTTGAACGATATTCCTATCAGCATTCTCTACTTTTCCCTTGCTGCACTGATCATTCTATCGGGATTTTTTTCAGGTTCCGAAACTGCATTGGTCAGCCTCAATCGTTATAAACTCAAACATCTTGTTGATTCCGGTCATAAAGGTGCTTATAGAGCCAGTTTATTATTAAAACGCCCTGATCGATTATTCGGCCTGATTCTTCTATTTAATAATTTTGTTAATATTCTTGCCTCTGCTATTGCAACAGTCATTGGCTTAAAACTTTTTGGCGAGGCAGGAATTGCCATTGCGACGGGGCTTTTAACTTTTGTTATTTTAATTTTTTCTGAAGTCAGCCCCAAAACCTATGCTGCACAGTATCCAGAGCGTTTTGCTTTCCCGGCAGCTTATGTTTTAAATTTTTTAATGTGGGCTTTTTATCCGGTGGTGTATAGTATTAATACCATCACCAATGGTTTACTCAAACTCATTGGCCTGCAGAAACCCTCTGAGAATGAGTCCCTCACCCCGGAAGAATTACGCAGCATCGTCAATCAAACCGGATCAATGATTCCAGCCAAACACCAAAAGATGCTGCTGAATATTTTAGATCTGGAATCTGTCAAAGTTGAAGATATTATGGTGGCCCGCAATGAGATAGTGGGTTTGGATATGGAGGAGGACTGGTCAGAAATTTTAGATCAGATTACTCATAGTTTACATACCCGCCTGCCTGTTTTTGAAGGAGATATTGATCATATAATAGGCTTTATTCATCTAAGAAAAGCCCTTGATATAGTTTCTAAATCTAATACAGGAAAAGACGATTTAGTAAAAATTGTTGAACCATGTTATTTTATTCCTGAAGCTACCCCGTTAAATAAACAATTATTAAGTTTTCAATATAATGAACGCCGCACCGCTCTGGTGGTTGATGAATATGGCGATATTCAGGGACTGGTGACTTTAGAAGATATATTAGAAGAAATTGTAGGTGAATTTACCACCGACCCTGCTGATACACTCATGCAAGATATTTATCAGCAGGATGACGGCACTGTTTTAATCGATGGAAGTGCCAATATTCGAGAATTAAATCGCATGATGGGCTGGCATTTGCCAATCAATGGAGCCAAAACCATTAATGGTCTTGTATTAGAGTTTTTACAATCAATTCCTAATCCGGGAACCAGCGTACTTATTGATAACTATCCTATTGAAATAGTACAACTAAGTGGTAACTCTGTTAAAACAATAAAAATGTCGCCCAGGATAAACCAGGATAAAGCAGGAAAAAATAAGTTGAATTCTCGTTTAACATAGGTAAAATTCAAGCCTAAGGCTTCATCAGTTTAAATAAGGAATTTGTTGTGTCGCAAGTCAGTCTTTTATTCAAAAATCGTATTTTGAGTGTTTATCAGTTAAATCAACAGGATGAATTTATTATTGGTCATTCAGCAGACTGTAATATTGCTATTGATAGTCTGGCAATCAGCCCTAAACACGCAAAGATTAACTATGCTGATCATTGCTATAATATTGAAAAGATAGACAATGAGGCCGTTATTCTTATCAATAATAAAAAACTTGATGCAGCTGTTCATCTATCTGATGGTGATTCTATCAGCATCGGTAAACATACCCTGATCTTCGCCTTTGATGAGCGTAATGAAAAGAATCCTGCCCCCCCACCTGAAACATTTGTTGAGCAGCAGCCTAAAGGCTGGTTACAATATCTTAACGGTAAAGATATGGGCAAGAGCATACAAATCAAACAAAAAATGATTAATGTCAATGATGAAAACAAAGATAATATTGCTTTAATTTCTAACCGTACAGACGGCTTTTATCTTTCCTATCTCAAAGGCGATAATGCACCCGAGGTCAATGGTATAAGTATTGGCGAAAAGAGCATAAAATTAGATAACTATAGTAATATCGCCATAGGTTCTCAGGAAATCTTGTTTTATCTTGAGTAATATGATCCTAAAAAACGCAGTAGCCATCTACTACAACGTCCACTGCGTTTTCTAGGATGATTAAGCCTGCCAGGTTTAGGTATTTACTTAGTTTCCATAGAATCAAGCACATCTAACGCTTCTGTCAGTGTTTCAACACTATACACGGTGATTCCTTGCGGTGCTCGTTTGGGTGCATTGGCCTTAGGACAAATGCAATGACAAAACCCCTGCTGGGCAGCCTGTCGAATACGTTCTATACCGCTCGGAGTGGCCCTAATCTCACCAGACAAACCCACCTCCCCAAATGCAATCCAATCCTGTGGAATAGCACGATTTTTAAAGGAAGAGACCATGGATAAGATTAAAGGCAAATCAGTGCTGGGATCGGAGATTTTAAGCCCTCCTACCAGATTAACATATAATTCCTGATCGAAAATAGCTAAATCACCATGACGTAAAAGAATCGCCACCAGCATATTCAGCCGGTTTTGATCAAGCCCTACGGCAAGTCGTCGTGGATTACCCTGACTGGATTCAACTACCAGTGATTGCAGCTCTACCAGCATTGAGCGGGAACCTTCCCATAGCGCAGCCACCATCGATCCCGGATGGGGCTGACGACTGCGATTCAAGAAGATGGCAGAGGGATCGGTCACGGCTCTGAGGTAGCCATTATCCGGCATCATGGCCAGAATGCCTAATTCATTGATTGAACCGAAACGATTTTTTTGTGCCCTCAATTCACGAAAACGCGAGCCCTCCATAACCAGAAGATGCATCATCACATCAGCAATATGCTCTACAACACGAGGCCCTGCAACTCCGCCATCTTTTGTAGTATGACAAATAACAATCATTGCCACGCCGTTTTGTTTGGCATATTGGGTTAAAGCATGAGCACATTCTCTCAGTTGAGTTACTCCGCCCGGTGTTCCGGAGACATCAGGATGGTACATGGATTGTAATGAATCAATAACAACCAATTGAGACTGCAGCTGATTGACCATGCCTAACACAGCCAGGACATCCGTCTCTGCAGCAATATCTAAATTTTCTGTGGGTAATTTAAGACGTACCGCCCGCATAGCAACCTGAGAAAGTGATTCTTCTCCTGTCAGATAAATGGATTTAATATCACTGCTCAATTCGCAGAGTGTCTGCAGGGTCAACGTTGATTTTCCCGCACCGGGGGTGCCTGCCAGAAGAATGACACTGCCGGGTACAATACCACCGCCTAAAACACGATCAAATTCACTGTTTTTCGTGCTCAGTCGTGATATATTTTCCAGTCTGACTTCACTCAGTTTCTGTACTGATTCTTTTGCTCCTGCATAGCCCTTCTGGTTTGTTTTTGTTTTGGTGTTACGAGTATTAACAGGTTGCTTAAACTCAGTTAAAGTATTCCAGGCACCGCAGCTGCCGCATTGTCCCTGCCATTTGGAAAAACTGTCTCCACAATCATTACAAACATAGAATATGGTATTTTTTGCCATCTTTTGTATCAGCCTTTAATTTTTCGCATCAAAGCTTGTCGATTTCTCAGCATTTCTAATATATTGTATAATGATCCGGCCAATGTGAGTATTATCATTAATACCCGAGAATAAAGAACTGCCCGGTCCATAAGCAAAAACAGGCACCATAGCAGCAGTATGCTCGGTGCTGGAAAATGTTGAATTGCTTATCGTGTTGTTTTTTACTGAACCATTATGGATTGCAAAGCCGCCTGTTTCATGATCAGAAGTCACAATAACCAGTGTTTGCTGATTATCCCGGGCATACTTCAGACCCACACCCACTGCATCATCAAAATCTATCATTTCATTAATTAAATATTCTTGATCATTCTGATGCCCGGCCCAGTCAATTTGTGAACCTTCCACCATAAGAAAGAAACCCTTTTTATTATTCAATTCACTATTTCTGGAAAGAATTTCAATGGCTTTGTCTGTTAAGCGTGATAATTCAGGCTTACGGGTGGTTGCTTGTTGCGGCTGTTCTACCGCAAACAGGCCAACAACAGAGTCAATAGGAGCAAGGTTCAAAAATTCCTGTTCAGTTTGTATAAACGTTTTATGTTTTTTTATTTCCTGCAGCAAATCTTTATCATCAGTTCTTAAGCTGCCGGGAATTTGCTGAGGCACAAAATATCCCCAGCCTCCGCCAAATAAGACATCAACATCACTTTGTGCAATCTGCTTTGCTATATTACTGTGTTTTTCCCGGCTATCGATGTGTGCAATAAAAGCTGCTGGAGTAGCATGTGTAATAGAACTTGAGACAACAATGCCTGTGGCTTTATTATTTTCTATGGCATATTCCACAATAGTCTTAAGTCGTGCAGCATCCGGTAAAAGTGAAATAACCCCGTTATTGGTTTTATAACCCGTAGCCAGGGCAGTTCCAGCAGCCGCAGAATCTGTAACAAAAGAGTCAGAAGAATAGGCCGTCAACAAACCAGAGACCTTAAACTGTTCAAGATTAAGCGAACCTTTTACAACTTTTGCCGCACTGATCTGGGAGACTCCCATCCCATCGCCAATAAAAAGAATTATATTTTCCGGGATGGTATTTTCTGCAGCACAGCCTGTGCTACTCACAGTTATAGCTAAGAGAAAAAATAGTCTTTTTTTAATAAAAAAAAGTAATTTCATTTATATTCCGTTCTTATAAACAGAGAGTTAAACCTAAATAAGTATCATAGGTAGGTACTTAATGGATTAAAAACATTGTAACTAATTGATATTCCAAGCTTTAGCTCCTTCCCCCTCTTTTTAGGGGGAAGGTTGGGATGGGGGTAAATGTTATGGGCGTTAAGCATCCAAAAACCCCCCCCCTCCTAGCCTCCCCCCTCAAAAGACAGGGGGGAGGGACTACATAATAGCAGTGTTTATATTCCTTAAGTACCTACGTATGAAATAAGTATACTTATTCAACTTAAGCTTTTGCTGACAATTTCATAGGCATCTTTAGACAGGCCCTGTTTTTCTGCCCGCTGTAATTGAGCCTGCATCAGTTTTTGACGGGTTTCATTATAACGTCTCCAGCGACTGAAACCTTTGATCAAACGCGCAGCAATTTGCGGGTTAAATTTATCCAGGGCAATAATTTGATCCATAACAAATTGATAACCCGTGCCATTAATATTATGAAATGATTTAAAATTCGCCGCTGCATAAGAACCAATCAGAGCACGTACTTTATTAGGATTTTTCAAATCGAAACAAGGATGCCGCATTAATACTTTTACCTGCTCTAAAGCATTATCATGCTGTGCTGCAGCCTGCACAATAAACCATTTATCCATTACTAATGGATCCTGTGACCAGTGTTGTTCAAATTCCTGCAATGCTTTTCTGCTATGCTCAGCATCAATATGAGCCAGTTGAGCAAGAGCCGCTATAGAATCAGTCATATTATTGGCTGAAGAAAAATGAGCATAGCCCAATTGTGCTGCTGCTTCATCAGCATTAGCCATTAAATAACTCAGGGACAGGTTACGCAAACTGCGTTTTCCGGCATTTTGTGCATTAAACAGGTACTCATCACTAGAAGCCAATCTTTGATAGTTCTCTTCAAACAATGACTGCAGTTGTTCAGTGAGAATTAATTTAAGCTGCTTTCTGGTGTCATAAACAGCATCCACATCAGCAACTTCTAATTGTTCTAATAAATAAGATTCAGCCGGTAATGTTAATGCCAGGGCTTTTAATGCATTGTCCAGAGAGCTGTCATTTAAAACCTGTTTACAGCCGTGAATAAATTGTTCCAGATTAGAGGTATTGAATGCTGAATTAGAATTAATAGCATCAATAATTAGTTGACCTGCCAGCTGCTGACCCGCTTCCCAGCGATTAAACGGATCGCTATCATGAGCCATAAGAAAAGCCCGTTCAGCAGTAATAGTTTCAGCAGCCTTTTCATTTGAATACTCGAGATTAACCGGAGCTGAAAAATCTCTCAATAGAGACAATACGGGCTGCTGCTCAATAGCGGAAAATTCAAAACTCTGCTTCACCTGATTCAATAATACAGTTTGTTCCAGTATTTGCTCTCCATGAGGATTAAGTAAGCCCATTTTTAAAGGAATAATAAAAGCATCTTTAACTTTTTTATCAGGTGTATTTAAAGTTTCATAGGAAGTCAGATCGCAATGCTGCTGCAATTCAATAATAAACTTTTTCTCATCAGCCAGATAGTTTGTATTAACGCTGACTTTAGGTGTTCCCGCCTGATCATACCAGCTGGAAAACTGACTCAAATCAATGTGGCTGGCATCACTCATAGCAGCTACAAAATCTTCCGTAGTGACAGCCTGACCATCATGGCGCTGAAAATACAGATCCATCCCTTTACGGAAATTTTCTTTCCCCAATACGGTATGGATCATACGAATAACTTCAGCTCCTTTATTATAAACCGTCACGGTATAAAAATTATTAATTTCCATATATTGTGCCGGACGAATCGGATGAGCCATAGGACCCGCATCTTCCGCAAACTGATGAGAACGCAAAATCCTGACATCATCAATACGTTTAACGGCCCGCGACTGCATATCCGAAGTAAATTCCTGATCACGAAAAACCGTTAGACCTTCTTTAAGACTCAATTGAAACCAGTCACGACAGGTAACACGATTACCCGTCCAGTTATGAAAATATTCATGGCCTATAACCGCTTCTATTCCTTCATAATCATTATCCGTCGCACTATCCGGTTCAGCTAATACATATTTGGCATTAAAAACATTCAGACCCTTGTTTTCCATAGCCCCCATATTGAAGTCTTCAACAGCAACAATCATATAAATATCTAAATCATATTCTAAACCAAACGTCTCTTCATCCCATTGCATGGATTTTTTCAACGAGTCCATCGCATGATCACATTTATGTCCGTTTTGTTTTTCAACAAATATCTGCAATGAAATATTTCGACCCGACATCGTCGTATAAGAATCTTCAATTTTTAATAAATCACCTGCAACTAAAGCAAACAAATAGGATGGTTTTTTGAAAGGGTCATGCCATTTAGCAAAATGAGTGTCATTTTCTCCATCTCCCTGTTCAATTAGATTACCATTGGATAGGAGAACTGGATATTTGTTTTTATCCGCAATAATAGTGGTGGTAAAACTGGACATCACATCAGGTTGATCCAGATAGTAGGTAATATGCCTAAAGCCCTGCGCTTCACATTGAGTACAAAAATTACCACTGGACTGATACAGGCCCTCCAGGGCCGTATTCTGTTCCGGTTTTATCCAGGTTTCAATCTCCAGCACAAAGGAGTCAGGCACTTTATGGATAATAAGCTGCTCATCATCATGGTCATAATCGTCTTCTGAAAGCGACTTGCCATCCATTGCAATGGATTTTAGGCGTAATGACTGACCATGAAGTTTTAATACCTGCTCATCATTATCTGAATCACTATTGCGTACAAACTCCAGGCGGCTGGTAACGATAGTTACGAGCTCTTGTGAATCAGTCCCCTCTTTGTTTACCTCTTTGTTTACCATTGTTTCGAGTTCAAAGATCAAATCTGTTTTATTGATTAAATAAACAGGAACCTGATAATCTTTTAAGTAGATTGTGCTATTACTGATATTATTGATAGTATTGTCGTTATTCATATTTAAAACTGACTCTTTGTGTTATTTGACATAATAATTCATAGGCAATAGTGCCTGATTTTTGTGATATTTTTTCGATGGGCAAACCATGACCCCAGAGTATGACTTTATCTCCAATGTTAATATCGGCTGACTGTTTTTCCAGTGCGCGTAAATCAACGCTGATCATATCCATTGAAACCCGTCCTATCAGAGGAACTTCTATGCCCTGGATTAAAACAGGTGTGCCAGCTTCAGCATGACGCGGATAACCATCACCATAGCCAATGGCTATTACACCAATTGTCATATCCTCGGGACAGCACCATTGTGCACCATAGCCGATACAGTCTCCCTTTTTTAATTGTTGTATAGCAATAAGTTCAGAAGATAAAGTCATGACAGGTTTTAATTGTTCATCCAGGCCGCTTCTCATTTCTTTTGCTGTCTCAAAAGGTGAAACACCATACAGCATAATCCCCGGTCTCACCCAGTCAAAATAACTTTCAGGCATGGCTAAAATGGCAGCTGAATTTGCCATACTTTTATTTATTTCAACTCGTTTTTCTATACCAGACAGCTCACTGCAAAAACGCTTAAATTGTATTAATTGTTTATGATTGAATGGATTCTCTTTTTCATCGGCACAGGAAAAGTGAGACAGTATACCTGAGGGTAAGTATTTAGGATTCAGTAACTTAAGTTGTTCTAATAAGAACTTAAAATCATCTTCCAGTAATCCCAGACGATGCATACCGGTATCTACTTTTAGCCAGTAGCTCAGTTTATGATCAGATTGTTTGTTCAGTTTTTGCCGGTTGAAAAAGCATAACAGGTTTTTAAATTGTTCCAGACAATGTATTATGGGTATCATATTTTGTGCAAGACACTGGTCATATTCTTCAATAGAAGAAACACCTTCCAGAATAAAAATTGTTTTATCAATTTTCTTATTAGACAAATGACGGCGCAGCAGCAAAGCCTCTTCAAATCGTGCCACTGCAAAACTATCACTTTCATGCAGTGCTTCAGCAACAAAGAACAGACCGTGACCATAGGCATTGGCTTTGATAACACTGACAACCTTACAATCAGGTGCAAGTTCTTTCACCCGCAGCAGGTTATGTCTTAAGTGCTTAAGATTAATCGTCGCTGTTACTTTGTTAATCGGCATAATCTATCGAAGCATGGTTCTCAAATTTAGTGTATTGTCCCAGGAAGGTAAGCCTTGTCACACCTAAAGGC
>DAOVUE010000146.1 GCA_030632745.1 Pseudomonadota bacterium
ATTGCCGCTCATGCTGTTGTATGTGTTCAATCCTCTGTTCAGGGCAAGTCTCTCCAGGATAACTCTCTTCAGGATAACTCTCTTCAGGATAAGGCATGAGTGAGACTGAGCTGGAAACAGAAAATAATTATCCAGTCATAAAAGTTGAGGAGCTTTCCTATGTCTATGGAAAACCCGAAGGTGCAGCTAAATTTAAAGCTAATTCAGGTGACTTTATTGTTCGTGAAACACTCAGTTTTGAACCGCAGGGAGAAGGAACTCATGCCTTTTTATATATTGAAAAAACAGATACCAATACTGAATGGCTAGTCAGGCAGTTAGCCCGTTTTGTAGGAACAGAGGCAAAAAATATTGGCTATGCCGGTTTAAAAGATAGAAATGCTGTTACTTATCAATGGTTGAGTGTTAATCTGGAAGGTATTGAAGAGCCTGACTGGGATGAATTTGATGCAGCCGGGTGTAAAATTGTTAAAAAGACTTATCATCGTAAAAAATTAAAACGTGGTGCGATTAAATACAATCAGTTTCAGATTGTTTTAAGGGATATAGAACAACAGTATTTATCCGATATTGAAGCACGGATCAGGCAGATAAAGTCTTTCGGAGTGCCTAATTACTTTGCTCAGCAGCGTTTTGGGCATAGCTATAATAATTTGTCCCGTGCGATTGGCTGGTTTCGTGATGGTAAAAAAATAAAAAAACGGGCTGAACGGGGAATTATTCTTTCTGCCGCACGATCCATGGTTTTTAATCAAATGCTTTCGCAAAGAATAAAGCAGATCGGTTGGAATACATTATTAGAGGGTGATATCATGATGCTGCAGGGCACACATTCTGTTTTTGTTCCTGATATCATTGATAATGAATTATCAGAGCGATTTGCTCAGGGTGATATTCATCCGACAGCAGCTTTATGGGGACGCGGCAGATTGAGTTCCACAAAACAATTACTCACTATGGAGCAAGAGGTTTCTGAGTCTTTATCGGCCTGGTGTCAGGGACTTGAAAATCAGGGCTTGAAGCAGGAACGTCGTGCAGCACGATTGTTTCCTTATGATTTATCAATACAGGCCGGTGCTGATCTTTCATCTGAAGATCAGCAACCGGAAGGGCAGGAAGATGTAAGACAAAATGTAATATTGTCTTTTTCATTGCCTTCCGGCAGCTATGCAACTTCACTCTTACGTGAAATAGTTCAATTTGTTTAGGATCCTATTTTAAGGTCAGTAATTATGAATAAAGTTATTGTTAGTTTTTTATCGGTTTGTTTTTGTCTTATTACTCTTCAACCCGTTGATAGTTATGCATCAGATAAAGTTTCTAAGCATTCCCCGAAAATAGCGAATCTTGCTTCAGTGAGTGCTGCAGTCGTTGACTTAAAAAGTGGTTCAAACTTATTGACTAAGAATGCGGACAGGGTGATGCCGATTGCTTCTATTACAAAATTAATGACCGCTATGGTGATCCTGGATGCTAAATTATCTCTGAAAGAAAAAATACGTTTTACCAGACAGGATAAAAAGAACATTAATAATTACTTTTCCCGCATTCGTATTGATTCAACATTGAGTCGCGGAGATGTACTTAGAATTGCACTAATGTCTTCAGAAAACCTTGCCGCTGCAGCATTGGGAAAAAACTTCCCCGGTGGTTCAGTTGCTTTTGTAAAAGCCATGAATAACAGAGCCCGGCAATTAGGTATGAAACAAACTCGCTTTGTTGATGCAACAGGATTGTCAGAAAAAAATGTATCAACAGCCTCGGATTTGGCAAAGATGGTTGCAGCCGCAGCAAAATACTCAACGATAAAAAAATATCCTACTAATCAGGTTTATACGGCACGCTTTAAAAAGCCGCGTTATGTCTTAGGCTATACCAATACTAATGTTCTGGTTCGTACCGGAAAGTGGGATGTTAAACTGAGTAAAACAGGTTATCTGGATGAAGCCGGTCGCTGCCTGGTGATGATTACCAAAGTTAAAAATAAAGATGTGATTATGGTCTTACTGGACTCATTCGGTAAACGCAGCCCCACAGGTGATGCGAACAGAATTAAAAAATGGCTGAAAACCGGACAGCAGGGTACAGTAGCAAAATCTGCACTTAACTATCAGCGCACAAAACTTGAACAAATGGAGATCTAATACTGAATAAGGCAGTAGATTTAAGGGGCTTATCAGAAATGCTACAGATCAAATTAAGCAAATTTTCTTTACACTTTTTATTACAGTTCCCGTATCGGAGGCCGGTAATTAATTTCTGGAGACGCCGTGGATACGTCCATGTAGGCTTGACTTTGGCATCCATGCCAAAGACACTCCTGAAATTAACTACCAGCCTCCGCTACTCTTTCTAAGTGTAAAGCAAGTTTGATCTGTCCCTCAGAAATTAAAGTCCCTGATTTATTTAAGTTTTGCTATGCGGGCTTTTTCTCGATTCCAGTCGCGTTCTTTTTCAGTAGCTCTTTTATCAAACTGATGTTTGCCTTTAGCGAGAGCTATTTTGCACTTAACACGGCTTTTTTTCCAATACAGAGAAAGAGGCACGATGGTATAGCCCTTACGTTCTACCGCACCGACCAGTCTGGATAATTCCTGAACATGTAAGAGTAATTTCCGGTCTCGCTGCTGTTCAGGAGAGACATGAGTGGATGCAGAAATAAGCGGACTGATTACAGCACCGCACAAAAATGCTTCCCCGTTTCTTAATAAGACATAAGCATCTCTGACCTGTGCTTTGCCGGAACGAATACTTTTAACTTCCCAGCCTTCAAGTACCAGACCTGCCTCAAATTCAGTTTCAAGAGTATAATCATGCCGTGCCTTTTTATTTAAGGCGATGGTATTAGACGGTGTTTTCTTTTTCTTTTTTCCCATGTCTTTAATTATACTAAAAAATGATACAATAAGGTAAATAAAAATCAGGGAAACATAATGTCTGAGTCTACGTCAGTGAATACTCATGCTGCAAAAAACGGCTCAAAAAGAGAAATGTGGTCATCACGTTTTACTTTTATACTGGCCGCCACAGGTTCCGCCGTTGGATTAGGTAATATCTGGAAATTTCCTTATATCACCGGTGAAAATGGCGGCGGTGCTTTTGTGCTGATTTACTTAATGTGTATTGCAGTTATTGGTATCCCCATTATGATGGCTGAAGTTATGCTGGGGCGGAGGGGACGTCAGGACCCGATTACCACGATGAAACATCTGGCCAGAGAATCAGGACACTCCCGTTCCTGGGGGCTGTTGGGCTGGATGGGGGTCATTGCCGGATTTTTAATTCTCTCCTATTATAGTGTCATCGCCGGCTGGGCCCTGGCTTATGTGCCTATTATGGGCTTAGGAACTTTTAATGGTATGGATGCTGAAGGTGTTAATGCTGTTTTTGCTGAACTGGTGGCCAGTCCTGAAAGTTTAATGATCTGGCATAGCCTTTTTATTGTTATGACGATGTATGTTGTTGCCAGAGGGGTTCGGGGAGGTCTGGAAAAAGCCGTAACGTATCTGATGCCTTTACTGTTTGTGCTGCTGATTATTTTAATCTTCTATGCCATGGATACCGGTTATTTCCAGCAGGGCCTGGCTTATTTGTTTAATCCTGATTTTAGTAAAATTACCACAGAAGGCATTTTAAGTGCCATGGGACATGCTTTTTTTACCTTAAGTTTAGGTATGGGGGCTATTATGGTTTATGGCTCCTACCTGCCCAAAGATACCTCTATTGCACAGGCGTCAATAGCGGTTGCTTTTATGGATACGCTGGTGGCTCTAATGGCTGGTATGGTCATTTTTCCAATTGTCTTTGCTAATGGACTGGAACCCGGCGCAGGACCTGGTCTTATTTTTAAAACACTGCCCCTTGCCTTTGGTAATATGAATTATGGTACTGTATTTGGTACCTTGTTTTTTGTATTGTTAGTCTTTGCTGCCTGGACCTCAAGTATTTCCTTAATTGAACCCGCGGTCACCTGGTGTATGAAAACATTTCAGCTTTCGCGTGTAAAAACAGCTGTTCTGTTGGGAGTATTCGTCTGGCTGATGGGTCTATTGACGATATTTTCATTTAATATTGCCAGTGATTTTACCATTTCATCAACTATATCAACTCAATATGGTGAATTTGTTATTCTTAAAGACGCAACCATCTTTGATTTTCTTGATTATCTGACTTCAAATATTATGCTGCCCCTGGGCGGTTTGATGATTGCTATTTTTGCCGGCTGGTTAATGAAAAAAGAATTTTCCCGGGAAGAGTTGAAGATTAATTCATTCTGGTACTCTACCTGGTTCTTTTTAATCCGTTTTGTAGCACCCGTGATGGTCATCATTGTGTTCTTAAATGCCATGGGTGTCATTGCATTTATGCGTCATATTTTTAATGCTTAAGAGTACAGCGGGGGTGTAGATATGAGTATTTTCTATTGCTTTTGGAGTGTATATGACCTGTATTAAGAAGTCTGCTTTGATTCCTTATAGTGCCGAAAAAATGTATGATCTGGTTGCAGATGTTGATAATTATCAGTATTTTCTACCCTGGTGCGGAGGCTCTAAAATGTTAAGCAAAACTGATGATGAGATAAAAGGGCAGGTTAAAATTGCACACCTGGGTTTGAATAAAACCTTTACTACCCTGAATCGTATGCAAAAAAATAAAATGATAGAAATGCGTTTGATTGAAGGGCCGTTTAAACATATGGAAGGGTTTTGGAGATTTGATGCCCTGGATGAAAATGGCTGTAAAATTTCTCTGGATCTTGAGTTTGAGTTTTCCAATAAAATAATGAGTATGGCATTCGGGCCGATATTTAGTCAGATAGCCAATAGTATGGTCGATGCGTTTTGCCAACGGGCAGTGGATATATATGGAAAGTGAAATGCTGGTGAATAAAAATCCTCGTATGATTATTGTTGAAGTAGCCTATGCCATACCCGCATCGCAGCTTATCTATACAGTAGAAATCAGTGAGGATGCTAATGTTGAACAAGCTATATTGGCTTCGGGGGTACTTGATGATTTCTCTGAAATTGATCTTAAAGTTAATAAGGTTGGAATTTTTAGCAAGTTGACTAAATTAACTAACTCCCTGCATCATAAAGATAGAATTGAAATCTATCGCAAGCTGATTGCTGATCCGAAAGCGGTAAGAAAACAGCGTGCAGCTGAAGGCAAAACGATGAAAAAAGGACACTAGGCAACTCCAGTAATATTATTAATCCGGGGTCTGAGTCAAATGGCATCAAGAACTTAAATTTAATCAACATTTAGTCAACATTTAGGTAACTTCTCAATAAGTCCGTGACTAACCTGGATATTACATATCGTCATCCCCGAAGTCTTTTATCGGGGATCCATTTTTAGCAATAGATTCCCGATAAAA
>DAOVUE010000270.1 GCA_030632745.1 Pseudomonadota bacterium
CCATTACGGCTCAAAATGCACATGAGGGTGGAGCAAAAATTACTATTCGATTGCCGGTGGTAGCGGGAAGCTGATCTGAGTCAATGGCAGTGTATTAATTGTGTTTTATAGTAACAAAAAATTTTTTATTATCTAAAAGTTGAGAAAAAATAATGGCATCAGCCTATATACTTGTTGTTGATGATGAGCCGGATATCCGTCAATTGGTTCAGGAAATACTGGAAGATGAGGGATATGAAGTTGACACTGCTGAAAATGGTCAGACGGCCAAAGAAAGCTGTCGTTTGAGACGGCCTGAGTTAGTTTTGCTCGATATCTGGATGCCGGATATTGATGGTATCAGTTTGCTCAAAGAATGGTCGGAAAATGATGATTTCGGACACTTTCCGGTAATTATGATGTCCGGACACGGGAGTGTTGAAACAGCGGTAGAAGCAACCCGTCTGGGTGCCTATGACTTTTTGGAAAAACCCTTATCTCTGGCAAAGCTTTTACTGACGGTTGAACATGCACTGCAGGCCTATAAACTGGATAAAGAAAATCAGGGGATGCGTCAGCAGCTGTTTGCTGTTGATGAGCCGGTCGGCAAAAGTAAAGTGAATGAATTATTGCGTCATGAGATAGAGCAAATTGCCCAGCATGATTCCAGAGTACTGTTTATTGGCGAAACAGGTAGTGGTAAAAGTAAATACGCACGGCTATTACATCGCTTAAGCCAACGCTCGGAATACCCCTATATTGAAGTGGGTGTTGCGACACTGGATCCGGAAAATTCTGCACGTGAATTATTTGGTGCAGAGCAGGACGGAAAAATTTACTATGGTCTTCTTGAACAGGCCGGTAGAGGAACGCTCTATATAGATGATATTGCTGATATGGATATGGCTACTCAGGGACGTTTATTGAGTACTCTTGATACAGGCCATTTTCATCGTCTTGGCGGCAGTGATTCAATAACTCTCAATTGTCGTATTATTACTGCGAGTCAATATAAACTGGAGCAGTTAGTTAATGATGGAAAATTTAAGTCCGATCTTTATTTTCAATTAAATGTCCTGCCGGTAAAAATACCGCCACTGCGAGAACATTGTGAAGATGTACCCGATTTATTAAACTATTATCGGGATCGATTTGTACAACAGGATCAATTTAATTATCGCAACTTTTCTATAGCGGCGTTGAACCGGCTGCGTAATTATCCCTGGCCTGGTAATTTGCTGGAATTAAAAAATCTGGTGCAGAGATTACTCATTATTTCAGCAGAAGAAAATATCAGCATTGAAGAAGTTGAAAATTGCTTAGAGCATATTGCACAGAAGCAGGGCTTGTCAGGAGCAGAAACTTTTGCCTTAAATAATCCGGATATGACGGCAAACAATGCTTTGCAGAGCTTATTCGAACATCCGTTAAAAGAAGCGAGAGAGTTGTTTGAAAAATCCTATCTTGAGGAAAAATTAATTTCAGTGGGTGGTAGTGTCGGCAAGGTTGCACAATTAGCCGGCGTTGAACGGACACATTTATATCGCAAAATGAAAGCTTTGGGCATTGATGCTAAGAAAATCATAAAAAAGAAGAAGTAAGCGTTTTTTAATAGCAAAAATAAAAATACGATAATATGAAAATTTTGATTTTAGGAGCCGGTCAGGTCGGTTCTTCGTTAGCAATGCATCTTTCCAGTGAAGATAATGATATTACCGTTGTTGATCTGGATGGTCGTCTGCTGGCTATTTTACAGGAAAGACTGGATATTCGTACCGTTAAGGGACGTGGTTCGCATCCGGAAATATTGCATAAAGCGGGTTGTGATGATGCGGATATGTTAATTGCTGTCACCAATAGTGATGAGACCAATATGGTTGCCTGCCAGATTGCTTATACTATTTTTCATACCCCGACAAAAATAGCCCGGGTTCGATCCAATCAATACCTGACCTATCCTCAGCTGTTTTCTCCTGAAGCATTGCCCGTTGATGTTCTGATCAGTCCGGAGCAATTAGTCACCGATTATATTAAACGCTTAATTGAGTACCCTGGTGCCTTACAAGTATTAGACTTTGCCGGAGGGCAGGTGCAGCTGGTTGCAGTCAGAGCTTTTCAGGGGGGGCCGTTATTAGGTCATGAGCTGCAGGAAATTCGTGATCATATGCCTGATGTTGACACCCGGGTGGCGGCTATTTATCGTAAGGGAAACCCTATCATACCTAATGCTGAAACAATTATTGAAGAAAATGATGAAGTCTTTTTTATTGTTGATCGTCGTAATACACGTAAGGTAATGTCTGAACTCAGGAGAGTGGATAAACCGTTTAAACGTATTATGATTGCCGGTGGTGGTAATATCGGTCAGCGTCTTGCCCGGACACTGGAAGGGCACTTGCATGTTAAGTTGATAGATAATAATAAAGCCCATGCCAGACTATTATCTGAAGAATTAGAGAAAAGCATTGTTTTATTAGGTGATGCCTCTGATGAAGAATTACTGATTGAAGAAAACATTGAAACAACAGATGTTTTTATTGCTTTGACTAATGATGATGAAGCCAATATTATGTCCGCATTACTGGCAAAAAGGCTGGGGGCCCGAAAAGTGATGGCCTTAATTAATCGTGCCGCCTATGTTGACCTGGTGGAAAGCGGGGACATTGATATTGCCATTTCGCCTCAGGAAGCCACCATCGGCAGCTTATTGACCCATGTAAGAAGAGGTGATGTGGTCAAAGTGCATTCCTTACGCAAGGGTGCTGCTGAAGCCATTGAGGCAATTGCTCATGGTGATAAAAATACCTCTCAGGTGGTGGGACGAACGATTGAAGAAATTTCATTACCTCCGGGTACCACTATTGGCGCTATCGTGCGCTCAGGAGAAGTGATTATCACTCACCATAATACCATGATAGAGCCCGATGATCATGTGATTCTGTTTCTCGTTGATAAGCGTCATATCATGGATGTGGAAAAGCTTTTTCAGGTCAATATTACCTTTATTTAATCCTTTAACCTTGTTTCTCAGATAAATCGCACTATGCAGCCACTTGTTATTTTACGGATTGTTGGTCTACTTCTGATGGTGTTCAGCAGTTCTGTTATCCCTCCCCTGCTTGTCTCCTTGTGGTATAACGACACGGAAAGCATGGCATTTACAAATGCTTTTGTGGTCATTCTTTGCAGTGGATTTCTTGTCTGGCTGCCGGTAAGAAAATATCGTCATGACCTTAAAATCAGAGATGGTTTTGTGGTGGTGGTTTTATTCTGGTTTGTTTTTGGACTGGTTGGAACCTTGCCCCTGTACTTTTCTCATACTCTTCAGGTGGACTTTACCGATGCATTATTTGAATCCATTTCAGCACTAACCACAACGGGGGCGACGGTACTGGTGGGTTTGGATGAGATGCCGCGTTCTATTCTTTATTATCGACAACAACTGCAATGGTTTGGCGGTATGGGAATTATTGTCCTGGCTGTGGCTGTATTACCTATGTTGGGTGTGGGTGGAATGCAGTTATATCGAGCAGAAACACCCGGACCGGTGAAAGATAATAAGCTCACTCCAAGAATTACTGAAACGGCCAAAGCACTCTGGTATATTTATTTAGTCTTAACAATAGCCTGTGCTCTAGCCTATTGGGCCGCTGGAATGACTTTATTTGATGCCATAGCCCATAGCTTCTCTACAGTTGCCATTGGCGGTTTCTCAACCCATGATGCATCGATCGGTTTTTTTAATAGTGAAGTGATTGAGATGATC
>DAOVUE010000321.1 GCA_030632745.1 Pseudomonadota bacterium
AATAATTTTTCATTTGCGTGCCTATCTACTAATTAAATTATGACACTCACTTGCTTGGTGTTTTCATATTGAGCATCAAAGATACGAATAAGAGTAAAACTAAGAAATAACAGCAATATTATACTACAATATGTATTATTCCACCTTCAAATTATTGAGAACTTTTTATGTCTTTTTTATCAATATTTAAACACAACATCTTATTATTAATAGCAATGTGTTTTTATCTTAGCGGCTGTGCCTCTGGCGAAAAGGAATCATTAAATGTTTTTGACAGCGGCAGGAAAGTATTTTATGACGCCGTCAATGTCGATGATCAGGAATACATTCACCAATTGCACCTATCCCGAACCTGGGTGCCTGAACATGAATTACAGGAAGATCCGATTGAAATAGGAAAAAATGCTAAAATTCCAGTGCATCATGAGGGAGCTAAGATACTCGGCCCTTCTGAAGACGATGCTCTGCGCTCACTGGCTTTAAAAATATGGATGATTGAAAACGCCCGGCACACTATTGATGTGGTTTATTATATCTTTACCCCTGATCTGTCAGGGCGAGCTATACTGGGAGCACTTTGTAATGCAGTAAAGCGTGGTGTTGATGTGCGTATCATGGTGGATTCTATTGGTTCCATGAGCCCCTTTCATACTGATTTGCTGGCGTTGGCAACATGTGCCGATGAGGCAGGGTATATGCGTGCTGTAGATGGCAGCAAAACACCGTATAAGGCACGGGTACAGGCCGTAGTATTTAATGCACTGACCCGCTATACCAGTTCAATCAACCGTCGTTCACATGACAAAATTATGGTAATGGATGGAGCCTTTCCTCCCAAAGCCGTTGTTGTGACCGGCGGGCGTAATATTTCTCTGTCTTACTATGGCATAAAAGAGGATGGTTCTATTGACCATCATGTCTACCATGATCTGGAAATTGTGCTTAAACCCGGATCTCAGGACACCTTTGCTGAAACAACAGTCGGTGATGTTGCAACAGCTTATTACACCCTGCTCTTTCTTCACAATGGCAATCGCCTGCTGCAGCCTGTTTACCAGCCTGATGAAGGTGATATCGTTGCTTATGATCCTTATCAGCATGTAAGAGAAAGTGCTCAGCAAAGCCTTACTCAGCTGAAAAATCTACCCGATATCAGTCAGCGTATGAATAACATGGCTGAATATATCAATAATGGTTTTCATGATTCAAAAGTAATGCTGGCTCATGAACTGGGAAACCTGACCAATACCGGTAAGGTTGAAGATGCTATTGAAAATAAAGAAGATAATAAAAATTCCATTCGGATGCTATTTGAGCGTTTTGCAGAAAATGGTCCCTTGAAAGTTGTGTCGCCTTATCTATTTGTGCCCAGATACGTTGATGAGAACGGAAAAGTGTTTCATGATGGAATTGTTAATACTCATGAATGGCTGCAGGAGCACCCGACAAACCGGGTTGAGGTGGTGACTAATTCAGTATTAACCAGTGATAACTTTCTTGCTCAATGCGTTATTGATATGGATCTGGCTCCAAGACTGCTGCTGACACCGGAACTAAGAAAAGCCTGGCTTGCCGGCCTGGAAGAGGGAGAGTTAAATCCGGAAATTGTAGAAAGTGAAGAATGGAAAAGACTGATTAACAATCCACAGATTGATATTTATGAAATGGGACGACTGGACTCTGCTGCTTTGGGTAATGGCTCTAAACATTATGGTAAGCTGCATGCCAAGTTTATTATAGGAAACAAAACCAGTTTTGTAGGGACTTCCAATTTAGATTATCGTTCCAGACTATACAATAATGAAATGGGCTTTTTTGTAGAAGACAGTGAGATTCAGGAGGATTTAAATGCTGTTTTTGAAGAGCTTAAAGCCTCGTCCTATCGCTGGGGAACACCCGAATGGCTGCAGATGCGTAAGGAAGTGATGCAGCAGGACGGCATAAAAGGGTGGTCCACCAGACATCAGCGTTTTATTTATAACTTTCTTATAAGCACCGGGTTGATCTGGTATATTTAAAAGACGTTGCATGCAACGTCTCTACGGTTACGTGAACAGTGCACCCAACAACAACAACAATAATAGAGGCTCTGATACATTGAGTACCATCAAAATTAAACACTGGCTGATAAAAGGCCTGTTAATTGCAATAATTGCACAACTCAGCTATCTGTTTTTATTCAATTTAGCCTTAAATATACCTTTAACCCAGACTCTGATCAATCAAATCAAGCCGGACAAATTCCAGATTCACTGGCAAAATGCCTGGACCTGGTATCCCTTTAGAGTTCATGCCAATGGCGTTTCCGTCCATGGACAATCCAGAACACAACAATGGCAGGTTGAATTGCAGAGTGCTTCAGCTTCTATTGCTCTTTTACCCCTAATACAACGCAAAGTTAAAGTTTATGATATACAGGGAGCTGATATTGAATATTCTCAGCGTCCTGTGCCCACAGCAGATAAAGATTTTTCAAAACTGGCTCAATACTTCCCTACCATGAAGGCAGGTAATAGTGAAGTCATGCCATCAGTACAACCCGTTAATAGCGGCAAGATAAAAAAGAAAAAACAACGCAAAGCCTGGGTTATTACTCTGGATGATATTGTTGCCAATGGTCAGCATAAATTCTGGGTCTACCAGTTGCAGGGCGAACTGCAGGGTAAGGTGAATTTAGATCTGTCTTTTCAAACTAAGGGCGGTGCATTTTCAGCCAGTAATGGTCAGGTCGATATAATCTTAGATACTCTATTGATCAATGGCGATCAGGAAATATTAAAACAGAGCCGCATTAAGGGCACAGTTGAAATAGCACCGGTTATTTTTTCACAAAATAAGGGCATTAAGTCTCTGGCCTTTATAACACTGGATACCGAGATCAGTGCTAAAGTAGGCAGCCTGGACTTTCTGGATCTGTATCTGCAGGCCTTTAAGGGCATGAACCTGGACGGCAAAGGCCTGTTAAACGGCCGTTTACGCTTTGATAAAGGCAGGATCTTACCTGATACCCATTTAACAATTGACTCTCCAAAACTCTCCCTGACCATGCTTGAACATACAATAGAGGGTAATGGTGTCATTAATTTAGATGTTAATAGCCAGACAACAGATGAATTAGCCATTGAAATTGTATTTGATGACCTGCTTGCCTATAGAGAAGAAAAACAGCAAATACTTTTCAGTGGTAATGGTTTATCTGTTATGGCCAAAGGCAGTCCGGCATTATTTCCCCTTAAATCCAGAGGGGCTTTAATTACTTTTTTAGGTGCGGAAATACCTTCGGTGAAAATAAGTAATCTGGAGGTTTATCAACAA
>DAOVUE010000379.1 GCA_030632745.1 Pseudomonadota bacterium
AAAATACAGAATAGGGCTTGCTGCTGCGAATGGAGCGTAATAAAGCAGATAATGTTGACGATTATATGTTGATTTCACGCTGATCTTCAGCAGATTTCTTCGCACACGCTCAATTTCCAGCCTGGGTACGGGCAGTCGGGCCTGACATATTTTACTTTGTATAAAATCATGATACCGCGATACACGGGTATAAACACCAAATAAATCAGGCAGTCCGCAGCCGATACCAAAACTGACAATTCCAACCTGATCCCAGCCTGTACCACTGGCTGATGGAACCAGTAACGGTCCTCCACTATCACCCGTACAGGCATCTTTGCCACCTTCATCATAACCGGCACAAATCATATTCAGACTAATATTATAGTTCCATCGTGCATAATTATTTTTACAGCTTTCGATCCTGGCAATGGGTACCTGAACACTTCTCAGCAAGGTTTGTTGATAACGCTGTTCATTAACTCCCCAGCCTAGAACGGTAGCTAAAGTGCCTTCTTTAACAATAGGACTATCATAAAATTTTCCGGGTATTTTTATGGGCGTAACGAATTCCACTGCCTGTTCTAATTCCAGTAAGGCCACATCATTTTCATCAAACCAGTATTCATAATCCGGATGGATAATTGCATTGATCACTTTTCGAGACAAAGATTGGTTTAAAGATATATTATCTGCATCTATTTGTTCAAAGAGTGCCGTGATTTCAAGGGAGGTATCAATATTTCCATAGTGATCATAGAGACAATGTGCTGCCGTTAACAACCATTTTTCATCAATTAATGAGGCTCCGCAAAATTGAAATTGCCTGTTATCCAGTAATGCCGCTACCGCTGACCAGCCATTCTCAAATGAAGAACCCGAAGCATCCAGACTAACTTCTGCACCGCCCACAATACGCTTTTGAATTTCATAAGATTCAGCAGAATCTGTTGCTATCTCTTGTGCAGAGAGCGGCTGTAATAGCAGACAAAACAAAAACGCCCATAAAGTCTTAATGCTCATTGAATTCAATAAGTTCAAAATCAAGTTCCCCGATATACTTCAGCACCGCTTCATAGTGATTGTTTCCATTAATGCTTAATTCAGGTATCACTAAAAGATTTTCTTTAAATACCGCTGCATTCGACAATTCTATATCCGCTACAGAGAGCTTATCCAATAATTCATAGCTAATGATCTCAAATACAACCGGAGCTATAGATTTTATTTTCAGTTTTGCTCGAAAAATCTGCTTATCAACCTGAAGCAACTGAAAATTTAAATTGCTATTTACCCCGGTATACTCTACTTTTGACGATACAGTCCCGCTAGTTCGATACGGAAATTGTCCAATCCAGTTACCTGGATTTTGATACTGACAGGCATACATGGCTCCACTAAAAAGAGTCGAACCATCTGAGTGTTTAATTGGATTACATTGTGTTTTCGCACAGCCAAGCCGCAATGAGCCGTCCCATACCACTTGAGTATAATGCCCGGTAACAGCACCATTACTTAATGCTCCTATGGGCGAGTAGTGATAATCTGATTCTTCTTCAACCCAAAGTCGAACCCCTTCTTCAATACTGCCCGCAGTAGAGGCATATAAATTCTCACCGCCTGTTCCTGAATGTTCCCAGATGCATTTATCAGTATGACTCTGAGCAGCATCGGCAAGACTCTGATCCCAATACATATCAGAGACATAGGGGTTTGGTATAGGCTGATTTCCCAGTTCACCACGATTCAGTTGATTACGCCATTTATTATGTTCCGCGACAGCGAGCTGAGGATCAATAGAATTGGCATAAACTACATGAGTAATAAAAAAGAGACTGATAAACAATAGTAATTTCACATTTAAACCTGTTAGTTGTAACAAAAGCATATTCATTATAAGACTCTTTTGTTATAACAAAGTTCATTATACCTAAGCTATAGATTATTTATAATAGTATTGTGAACAAACGTGAACAAGCTCATTACAAATGAAGCTATCCCTGACTCCGGCTGCGGAATAATTATAAATACAGATCAACTATTATCTATTATCTATTATTTCCACTAAATTTCACTTAAAATAGCCGTTGACATCCACAAATAAGAATACAGTCAATCATCCCGCCCTGAAGGGCGAAGCTTGTAAGAGCTTCGGTTGACCAGACCAACAACAGGAGATTTAAAAAGTTGTTAAACCTTACCAAAGAAATAGTAACGTTGGAATGCCACCTCAGTTCCAACCTCTTAGGTGATACATTAAACAGACGGTGAGGGGACATATCGTCAGTGTGTATTACGTTAAACCTTTGGATAAGCGGTCGAGAGGGAGTCGGATTTATCATTAACTCTATTAGTGATAATACGCATTACCCTGGAGAGGAGTGTTTGCTGCGCCGCAAGGCTCTTTCAGCATCCAATATACTCAGAACCTGACCAGCAAGCGGTGTCAGTAATAACACTTGCCTTGGTTGACCTCTTACAAGGTTGACCAACCTAATTTTAATTTACTATAGGAGAGACGAGAAAGAGTGTTTTGCCTAACGGCAAAGTGCTATCCCTCCC
>DAOVUE010000004.1 GCA_030632745.1 Pseudomonadota bacterium
GTGCTAAGGCTTTGGTCATCACATTGATACAATGCATGCAGCGCACACATTCTTTATTGTTCACAACCAGAGTATTGTCATCAGCGAGCTTAATAGCATTAGTAGGGCAACGGCTGGTGACATTATCAATCACATAATCACGACCTTTTGCATCAACAAAAGCTTTCACTTCTTCCTGATCAACTTTCATGTCATCACGCCAGATACCAATCACGGCCATATCAGCACGCTCAATAGCATTGGTACAGTCATTTGGACAGCCGGATACTTTAATCTTCCACTTATAGGGCAGTGCCGGTCTGTGTAAATCATCCTGGAATTCATTCACCAGATGACGCATCATGCCATGCTCATTAGTACAGGAATGTTCACAACGTGCCGCACCTACACAGGCCATAGAAGTACGAACACAAGGACCCGCACCACCTAAATCCCAACCATAAGAATTAACCTTATCAAAGAAGGGCTGCATTTGATCCGTAGTAGAACCAATAAACATAATGTTACCGGTCTGACCGTGAAAGGTCTGCAGACCAGAACCATGCTTTTCCCAGTCATCAGCTAATTCATTCAAAATATCAGCAGTGTAGAAGTTACCTGCAGGCGGCTGAATACGCACTGTATGAAATTCTTTAGATTCAGGAAAGTGCTCTGCTACTTCAGAGAAACGGGGAATAATGCCGCCGCCATAACCAAATACGGAAACAGTTCCGCCTTTCCACCAACCCATACGAGTTTCGTATGAATGCTCTAACTGACCTAAAAGACCACTCACCATTGAGTTAATACGCTCATCAGGATGTTCATCTCTTAAACGTTTGATGCCGCTAATAAAACTAGGCCATTCACCTGTCTCTAGTTCGTCCAGCATTGGAGTATCATAAATCTTGACTTTTGGCACGGTTTTCTCCCTTAGGTAACGTTGGTTCTGCCAACAAAATATCATTTACTAAATGAACAATTCACATTTAAATAGTTTCAAATATGATTCTTTCGCTTTAAGAAGATACATTAATTTCTAACTTTTCTCAAGGCAAAAGGCTCAAGGCACATGAAAATAATGAGTGGAATTTTAGGACTTAATAATAAACTATAAAACCCATCCTTTGGGAGGTATCAATTCATTACTGATATCCATTTATGGGTATATGGATAATATTTAAATATTAATACTTATTAATAATCTTATTATATCAGATACTTAGAATAACATTATATAAAACATGGTTAACTTCGTATTACATAAACCCTATTCAATAATTATTTATTAGTCTTGATCTATATTATCCCATTCGTGAAAAGACGGCTTTACCTCCCCATTTTAACTTGAAAAACATATCCAGAGTTCCTATCTACCTTTAGTATATCCAGCTAAAAAGCTTCTATTTTTTTCAAGAGTATCTATTTTTATGTTAATTCTAAGTGAAGTATTAATTCAAAATCATCAATTAGAAACTTATTCTCAATTGATTAAATTGATTCAGTCAAAAGCCCGCAGTGGTGAAATGTTTTTTGATATTGATATAAAACCACCCTACCCTGACACACCGGATGAATGGGAAACCGATCTTGAAGCCAAGTTTACTAGTCCTTAAGTCCTAATTATAGATAGCCATCCAGGAAGACGAGATATAAAATGTTTTGGAGTGAAGAAGAAAAGTCAGACGAAATAGCGGTTCCTGACAATGTCATTGATGTTTCTTTTAAAATTAATTGCAAGCAGATAAAACTGGATCATGCCTGGGCATTGACCAATGCCATAGGTGAACTATTACCCTGGTTAAAAGATGATCCTAAAACAGCTGTACATCATATCTATATCCCGCAGTCGGGTAATGGCTGGGTACGTTCTGACAATTTTGATGATGAAATAGTGCAGTTATCCCGCCGCACACGGCTCAAAATCCGGGTTGCAAAAAACAGATTGGATGAGCTAATGTCACTAAGCAGTCAAACCATCTTAGTGGATGATTCTCCCTTAACTTTTGGCTCAGCTGAGCAATACCTGCTGAGCAATTTAACAACCATTGTTTCCCGTCATGTTCATATAGCCGACACAGATGATAGTGAAGAAGAATTTCTACATCAGGCTAATCAACAGCTTCAAACTATGGGTATTCAGGTTAGAAAAATGCTCTGCGGAAAATCCCATAAGCTCAAAACATCTGATGGTTTTATAAAAACACGCAGCTTAATGATTGCTGATATCACCCCGGAAGAATCTATTTTACTGCAGGAAAATGGTATAGGACTTTATTATAGCTATGGCTGTGGGGTGTTTATTCCGCAAAAAGGGATTACTGCTGTTAATTCAGAATAACTTCGTAACTTCTAAGTAACTTAAATTTTATTGGCTCAGGGCTGCATATCTCTTTTGAGGGGTGTATTTTATTTTTAACTAAGATATTATCTCAATACACACCAAATTTATATTACTTGTTTTATTATTAGCGGAGAAAGAAGTATGGCTATTACTTTTGAAGGTAAAGAAATAGAAATCACTGCAAATGGATATCTTGTTGATATCGCTGACTGGAGTGAAGGTCTTGCCACGCAGATGGCTGCAGAAGAGGACCTTGAATTAACTGACAAACATTGGGATTTAATCAATTTTCTACGTGATCAGTTTATTAATAATGGCGGCAAAGCTCCTAATACACGTGCTTTAATCAAAGAAATGGGTGCCACCTGGGGTGAAAAGATAGGTTCCAAAGATTTATACAGCCTGTTTCCGAAAGATCCCAGCAAACAAGGCGGACGTATTTCCGGACTGCCGGAAAGCAAAAGAAAAGGCGGGTATTAAGTTATTATAGCGTCCTGACCTACACTACCCATTATAGATATAGTATATTAGATTTTTCTAAGATATATTATGTCAAAATTTATTGTTTATAACTGACGGCTTTTTAATACTTAGCTTAGTATTTAAAGAGACTTTCAGTATTTATACTTACCGTATTATGGAGATGTTAATGAGCACTAAAGCAGAACTAATTCAAGATTTACTTCAAATGCAGAGAGACTTTATTAAATTTGAACATGAAAACGGTATGCACCCAGATGATTATTATAATCCCGGTGCCGGACATCCGTTAGAAACATATAAAAATGATTTTGTTGACAAAGCTATACAGGTTTTAGATATGGCTCATGATGAAAAAGACTCTTCCTGGAAGCGTTAAGCACAACATTCCGATAGAATCTAAAAAGGCCGCACTAGCGGCCTTTTTTTTGCTCCTAAATGGCTTGTAAAAAAGACTTTTAGCCTTATTTATAGTATATGCCAATTATTGCTAAACCTTATGTCTAAAAACCTGTCCAAGTCTCTATCCAGCCCTTTATTTATCTCTGCGGCTCATAAATCTTCCGGTAAAACAACAATTACCATTGGCTTATTAACCGCTTTAAAAGCCAGAGGATTAAAGATACAGCCTTTTAAAAAAGGACCTGACTACATTGACCCGCTCTGGCATGGCAGTGCCGCAGGTGCTCCCTGCTATACTCTGGACTTTAATACCATGTCCGGGGATGAAATTCTACAATTGGTTTCACGTAAAATTATCCATAGTGATATCAGTATTATTGAAGGAAACAAAGGTCTGTATGACGGCCTTGATCTGGATGGCAGTAATAGTAATGCAGCCATTGCAAAATTAGTCGATGCGCCGGTTATTCTTGTACTGGATGCACGGGGCATGACAAGAGGCATAGCACCACTCATATTAGGTTATCAATCCTTTGATCCTGAAATCCACATCGCGGGTGTTATTTTAAATCAGCTGGGTGGTTCACGCCATGAAAGTAAATTACGCTCAGTCATAGAACATTATACCGATGTAGCTGTTCTGGGTGCGGTGCATAAAGATAAACGTCTGGAAATTGTTGAACGTCATCTGGGTTTAATGCCCAGTAACGAAGATGGTGAAGCACACAAAAAAATTTCTGCCATCGGTGCAAGTATTTCATCCCAGGTTGATTTAGATAAAATAATTGACATCAGTCAAGCTTCTTTTCCTGAACATTTAACGGCTATAGCTAAAAATGCAGCTAAGAGTGCAGCTAAGAGTGCAGCAAAAAACGCGGCTGAGAGTTCAACACTAAGTGTAAACAATCCTCAGATAATTAATCAACCACTACGCTTAGCCTATATCAATGACAGTGCATTTGGTTTTTATTATCCCGGTGATCTTGAAGCTTTACAACAGGCAGGCGCAGAGCTGGTTGAAGTCAATTCTTTAATAGATCAGCAATTACCTGAAAATATTGACGGTTTATTTATTGGCGGTGGTTTTCCAGAGGAACGACTGGAAGAGCTTCATGCTAATCAGTCATTTCGAGACTCTGTTTATACTGCCATTGAAAACGGCTTGCCCGGCTATGCCGAGTGCGGCGGCTTAATGTATTTATGCCGCAGTATTATAGGCAGGCAGCAGCAGGTCGATATGGTTGGTATTATCCCTGCTGATGCAAAAATGGAAGAAACACCACAGGGACGCGGCCTTATTCGTTTTAGCGAAACAGCATCCATGCTCTGGCCAAAAGCTTCTGCTTCTGCTGCTATTACTATTGATATTGAGACTAACACACAAAGCAATACTATTATCTCTGCGCATGAATTTCATTATTCACACTTAATTAATATCAGCCGTCCCTTAAACTATGCCTATAGAATACATCGCGGCAGCGGGATTGACGGCCATTACGACGGCATTGTATACAAAAACCTTTTAGCCTGTTATGCTCACTTGCAAGATTCCAAGCAGAATCACTGGGCAACACGCTTTATTCAATTTATTCATCAGGTTAAGGGACTTAAATCTAAAACAAGCCTTGATTAAGATGACTTAATGAATGAATTATCATAATCCTGAACAACACAAACTATAAGAGATACACACTATGATAAAACTGACTGAAGATGCAGCCAAGAAAATATTAGAGCAGATAAAAGAAAGTGGTTCTGATATGCCTTTAAGAATTGCAGTAACCAATCACGCAAATACTAAGGGATTTCAGTATTTAATGGGATTTGACGAGCAGAAAGAAAATGACAGCCTTTATGAAGTGCGCGGAGTTAAACTGCTTGTTACTAATGATTTACTGGATGTGATGAAGGGTATGGAGATTGATTTTGTTGAGATAGAAGACGAAAATAAACAATTTATCTTTAAAAATCCAAATGATCCTAACTATAAATTACCCACGGAATAAGCTGATCTTTTCTATGTCCCGGCCTAAGGGACTTGGCATTTACCTCGGTGCCCCTTGAGGGTATTAAAGTACCAACCTTGCTGGTTTATTTTACGCGCAATTTTGGTACTTATGTTTTGCCAAGTCCCTAAGCTTGATTCTTATAACTTGATAAATGCATCATAAACTATGCAACTTAAACGAATAATAATGCCTCTTAAACGAATAATAAAGCCTGCTCATCATAGTGAGAATATCGCTAAACAGCCTATTCGCTTAAAATACAGCCGTCTTTTTTTACCTATTATTATTCTCGGCTGCCTGTTGATTTTAATATCTTTTTTAAATTATTTATTTATTGCTGAGCGTATTAATAATACCGGGCTAATGCTTTGGTTTAACGTATTATTTTTAGTACTGGGACTATCCCTTATCCTGTATATTTCTTTTTTAGTCCGGCATGATCTCATTACCCCTTTTATCCATTTACGAAACTGGTCATTTCAAATGAAAAAAAAGGATTATACGGCTCGATTACCTATGCCAAAAAAGGGTGAATTTGCCAAATTAGCCATTGATATCAATAAATTAAGCGAGAAACTACAAACTTTATCTGCTGGATTTCAACAGGAAGTTGAGAAACAAACTCACAAAGTCGAAGAAAAAAATCATTCCCTGAATATTCTCTATGAAGTGGCTACATCAATTAATCAATCTAAGGATCTTGAGGATTTACTGTCGCGTTTCCTGCAAATGTTGATCAGCCTGACCAGTGCCCGGGCAGGTACGGTGCGTCTGCGCACAGCAGATGATCAATTAAAAATGGTGGCCTCACTTGGACTGAATGAGGAATTTATCAAAGAAGAACTTTACGTACCGATACAGCGCTGTTTATGCGGTACATCCTTAACCCAGGGTTCTGTTGAGTCCAGTATTTCAACTCAGAACTGCAGTAAATTATCCGGCACTGAATTATTTCCGGACAATGATGCTGAAATTATCGCTATCCCTTTAGAACATCAGGGTGTCAGCCTTGGAATTTATAATCTCTTTATTGACAAACCCAATGCTGATATGATTGAAGATCTGTCTGAGTTATTAACCAGTATTGGCAAGCATCTGGGTATGGCAATCGAAAAATCCCGTCTTGATGAGGATTCACGCCAGCATTCAATCATAAAAGAAAGAACCTTACTTGCTCATGAACTACATGACTCCTTGGCCCAAACACTGGCCAGTTTACGTTTTCAGGTGACGATTCTGGAAGAAAACATTCTAGAACAAATTCCCGTTGAGCGCGAAGAAGTGACTCGCTTACATGAAAGTATAGATGAAGCTTATTGCGAAGTTCGTGGTCTTATCACACATTTCAGAGCACCGATGGATAAGCAGGGACTCATTCCTGCACTGGAAAAACTCATCTCAAACTTTAAGTCCAATTGTGATATTTCTGTATTTTTTCAAAATGAATGGGGATCAGATTTAAAATCAGAACAGGAATTCCAGATTGTAAGAATTGTGCAGGAAGCATTAGCCAATGTACGCAAGCATAGTCAGGCTCGCACCGTTAGAATCCTGGCGCGCAGCTTTAACTTAAGTGACAGCGCTCTAACTCATAGTAACATTTCAAATAGTAACGAAATTTTAATTGAGGATGATGGTATTGGTATGGATAATAAGAACATGACCAACAGCCTTGGAGAACATATTGGCTTAAGTGTTATGGAGGAACGTGCGCGTCGCATTGGCGGACACATCTCAATTGATACAGAAACTGGAGAGGGAACACAAATTCTGTTAACATTTCCAACTGAACCCAGCGTTGAAAAAACAGTTAAATTTTTCCCTTAACTTGTTATGCATTAAACCTAAATCAATATAACACATAAGAACAGATAATTATTATGCGAGTATTATTAATAGATGATCACACACTTTTTCGAGCCGGCCTGCAGGGACTGCTCGAAAGAATGGGGATCGAAGTCGTGGCCAGTGCAGGCAGTGGCAAAGAAGGTTTAGAAATTGTCCATGAAAAAAAACCTGATGTGATTCTTCTTGATATGCGGATGCCTGATATGGATGGTATTGAGGTGTTAAAAAGCCTGCGTGAGCAAGGTGAAACAATGCCTATTGCTATTCTAACCACTGTTGATGATGAACGCGATCTGATTGAAGCATTGCAATGCGGAGCTCAGGGTTTTTTACTCAAAGGTATGCAGCCTGATGAGTTAGTCACAGCCCTGCAGGATATTCATAATGGCAAGACAGTTGTTGCTCCTGACCTTACCCCGATTTTAGCCAAGGTCGTGCAGGGACATGTTTTACCAGAGCCGGAACCCAGCCCGTTTTCTGAACTGACACCCAGGGAAACAGAAATATTGTTCCTCCTGGCTGAAGGTCAGAGTAATAAAGTCATTGCACGTAATCTTGATATTTCAGATGGCACGGTTAAACTGCATGTTAAGGCTATTTTAAGAAAACTTAATATTCATTCTCGTGTAGAAGCTGCCGTCATGGCTGTACAATACGGGCTGTTAAAAAATCAGGCAGCCAAATAAAAATATATAATACATTTATTATACAAAAAAATATAAATTTTCATATAAGAGCCGTCAGCAAATATTGTTTGATAAAAGGCTTAACCAGCTCGTTTGGATTAGAGCCATAGATATTATCAGGATTAGAATAACCTTATGACAAAATGTAAATCGACAGAAAATTTGACCAATCTGCCGCCGCTAGGAATGGATTCTCAGGCACTTATTGATGGCTTTAAGCAATATTACACCTATACTCTGGGCAGAGATAAAAGTTGTTCATCGCCCCATTACCCCTATAAAGCCCTGGCCTTCACTTTACGTGACCGCTTAATGGAACGCTGGAAAAATACCCGTTATGCTTATGAGGATAGTGATTGTAAGCGCACTTATTATCTCTCTCTCGAATTTTTAATGGGACGGGCATTAAATAATTCCATGCTCAATTTAGGTTTGACTGATACCGTACAGCAGTCATTTCATCAGATGGGTCTGGAATTAGAAAATTTAATAGATACTGAACAGGATGCCGGACTCGGTAATGGTGGTTTGGGGCGTTTGGCCGCCTGCTTTTTAGACAGCTGTGCAACCTTGCAATTACCGGTGAAAGGTTATGGACTGCGTTATGAATACGGCATGTTTAAACAACATATTGAGCAGGGATGGCAGGTAGAAGAAACCGATCACTGGCTGCTGGATGGTAATCCCTGGGAATTAGAACGTCCTGAATACACACAACGTATTAAGTTTGGCGGACACACAGAGCTTTATCATACCGATAAGGGGGAACTAAGAAGCCATTGGACAGCTACTCGTGATGTATTAGCAATACCGTATGATAACCCGATACCAGGCTTTAAAAATGGAACGGTTAACACCCTGCGCCTGTGGAGTGCAGCAGCAACTGATGAATTTGATCTCGATGAATTTAATTCCGGCAGTTATACCGAAGCTGTTGCAGATAAAAATTCTGCTGAACATATTACCATGGTGCTTTATCCCAATGATGCCAGTGAAAATGGCAAGGTATTACGTCTGCGTCAGCAATACTTTCTTGCTTCTGCAAGCCTGCAGGATGTGATACGGGAATGGCTGGGCAGTCATGATGACTTTAGCAATTTTGCTGAAAAAAATTGTTTCCAGCTTAATGACACCCACCCCACTGTTTCCATCGCGGAATTTATGCGCCTGCTGATGGATGAACATAATTTATCATGGGATGATGCCTGGTCTATCACTACTAAAACAATGGCTTATACCAACCATACACTGCTTCCGGAAGCATTGGAAAGATGGTCTGTACTGTTATTTGAATCACTACTGCCTCGCGTATTAGAAATTATTTATGAAATTAACGCCCGTTTCTTAAAACAAGTTTCCATGCATTGGCCTGGTAATACAACACGTTTACGTGAAATGTCCATTATTGAAGAAGGTGATGTACCTCAGGTTCGTATGGCTTACCTCGCTATTGTAGGCAGTTTTTCTGTTAATGGAGTTGCGGCCCTGCATACTGAATTATTAATAAAAGGTCTGTTTCAAAATTTTTATCAGCTTTGGCCGGAGAAATTTAATAATAAAACCAATGGTGTAACACCCAGACGCTGGCTGGCCGGATGTAATCCGCCATTACGGAAATTAATTACTGAAACCATTGGCGACAAATGGATAACCGATCTATCACAGCTGAAAAAATTAGAGGGAAGTTTAAAGAAAAAAGCTTTTCGTGATAAATGGCTGACCATACGCGATATCAATAAAACCAGACTGGCTGAGTTAGTTAAAGAAAAATGTCAGGTTGATTTTGATATCAACTCCCTGTTTGATGTTCAGGTAAAACGTATTCACGAATACAAAAGACAATTGTTGAATATTCTTCATGTTATTCATTTATACAACCGCATCAAATCAGGAGATACTAAAAACTGGGCTAATCGATGTGTACTCATTGGTGGTAAAGCAGCTCCGGGTTATGTAATGGCCAAATTAATCATCAAGTTAATTAATAATGTCGCTGATATTGTTAATAATGATCCTGATGTGGGTAAACGTCTTAAAGTTGCCTTTTTCCCGAATTACAACGTATCCGCAATGGAGGTCATTTGTACCGGTACCGATCTTTCTGAACAAATTTCAACTGCCGGTAAAGAAGCTTCGGGCACCGGCAATATGAAGTTTATGATGAATGGGGCTCTGACCATTGGTACTTTAGATGGCGCTAATATTGAAATCAGAGAAGAACTGGACGGCAAAAACTTTTTCTTATTCGGCTTAACCGCTGAAGAGGTAGAACAGACCCGCAGCCATTACAATCCGGTACAGATTATTAATGATGATAAGGATTTAAGCAATGTCATGGAAATCCTTGAATCCGGATACTTCAATCAAATGGAGCCAGGTTTATTTTCTCCTGTGATTAATGCCATTAAAGATCCTTATGATCCCTGGATGACTGCAGCAGATTTTCACTCTTATATTAAGAGTCAGAAGCAGGTAGCCAATGTATGGAAGAACAAAGCGCGCTGGACCACTATGAGTATTATAAATACACTCAGTAGTGGTAAGTTTTCAACTGATCGAACTATGCAGGACTATAATAGGGATATATGGAAACTGGATAGTATTGTAGCTTATCCTGTTAAATAGGCAGGCAGCAGACGATGAGAGACGTTGCATGCAACGTCTCTACAAGTTGTATCAGGAGTAAGTATATTTTTTCATGTCCTTTCTTCTATTCCCGGCCTGTATTATTACACCTTCCAGCATATCAAGTCCGCTGATTTCTATTGTTTCATAGAGATCATTAAGCGGCTGTAAATAATATTTATCCTTGTGAATTTTAAATTGTCTGAAGATAAACTCCCCTTCCACTTTTGCAATCACATAAGCACCGTCTTTTACAACCGCTTCCGGATCAATGATCAATACCGTATCATGTGCAAATTCAGGCTCCATGCTGTCCCCCAGAGCCTTGAGAGCAAAAATTTCTCTGGCACTGCAGCTTCCTTCAATAGGAGGGATTTGGCTTATAGGTCTTTCAGGCATTTGATATTCTCTTTAATTATTTATCATTGATAATAGAGTTCCACATCAGGCGCGTTGAAACTTCAAAATATTCTTCTAATTCAAAGGTTTTAGGTCTCACTAATTGTTTTGTAAAATTAAGTGTCTGACCGGGTATTTTATAAAACTCATGCAGTTTACTCATACAGGCCTGTTTTAATTCATCATCAGCAACAACCTCGCTGATCAGACATAAGTCTTTTGCTTCAGCGGCCGCAATATTATGGCCTGACATCAATAATTCCATTGCTTTAGTGGTGCCCAATTGGCGTTTCAAAAAGAAGGGAACCGCTCCCGTAGGTGTAACACCAATTTTCAAGCCCGGGAATTCAATGCTCATATCCTCAGCAGCAATACGATAATCACAGGCTAAAAAATAACCAAAAGAATCAATCGTCACCTTGCCATTAATACTAAAAACAATGGGTTTTGAAAAATCATTTAAAGCCAGGGTAATACGCTTAATAGAATTACCATAGCGTGTTACGCCCATTTCTTTTCTTACATAGCCTGATTCTTTTTGAATCGATTGAATAAAATCCTGTAATTCAGCATCACGTTCATAACTTGCCTTATTTTGTATTAAAACACCTTTTATGTTTTGATCTATTTCCAGTGTATTAAGGCAGTCCAGTAAATCATGCACATGAGTTACTTCGTTCGCTATTTTATAAGACTCTTGTTTCAAGCAAATAACGGCCGTCTTCTCTTCAAAAGTACAGGAGAACACATCACTATTATAATTACTAAAATTATTCATTATTTTTATCCATTTTTATTTATTTACCAGGCCGATTTTTCTATTTCTAAAAACATACTATTGATGTGTTTGCCAAAGTTGGTATCAAAGCCATGCCAGTTTTTATAATCATCAAATTGACTGACTACTTTTTGTTTAATTTCAAAATCTTCTAATTCATCATCAAAGCCCACTTGTACTACATCTCTGACTTTAATCAGATAATCATAGAATGGCTGTACTGCCGTATTAATTTGACCCGACTGTCCATGCCCCGGCACATAAACTTTCATATTTAAGGTATTGACGTAATCTAAAACTTTAATATTACCCAACATACTGGAACTACCGTCAAAACGTCCCATACGCTTATAAAAACTATTATCACCCAGGAAAATCGTTTTACTGTCAATATGTTCTATCATAATATCCGTATTGGTATGGGCAGGCACCATGGAATGAATACGAAAATGCTGTCCATCCACTGTGATTGTTTCGCTATGATCAATGGCAAAATCCGGAGCGACAACTTTGGTTCCTTTCGTTTTTCCTTCCGTCATTCTCAACATACTATCAATCCAGATAAGACCCTGTTCACCATTGGCCTGTTCAATCATGGCCGGATGGCCATAGATTTTTACTGCAGGATATTTTTCTTTAATAGCCTGATTAGCCAGCCAGTGATCACCATGAATATGGGTATTAAACACGGCCAGGACGGGTTTGTTGGATACTTTTTCTATTTCTTTCAGCACTTCTTTTCCAACGGGATAAGAACTGCCCGGATCAATCACAATCAAACCTTTATCAGCAACAATCAAACCAGGATTATTCATAAATCCATCATTTTCTACATTAGGTTCATCCAGAGGACCGTGCATTACAAAAAC
>DAOVUE010000322.1 GCA_030632745.1 Pseudomonadota bacterium
AATTGAGTTTTACGGCTATTAAAGTCGATACAGCGTTTAAAAATAAGATCTAGAAAATAATCTAAACAATATCCTGGAGATACAATAGTGAGCAGCTCAGCAGCTAGTGAAGCCGGTGGAATAACATCTTCTGACTATATTCAGCATCACTTACATAATAATAGTATTGGTGAAGGCGGCTTCTGGGTTTTAAACCTGGACACGCTGTTTTACAGTTGGCTAATAGCTGGTGTGATGATGTATGTTGCCTATACCATGGGTAAAAAAATGACCAGTGATACTCCATCCGGCGGGCAAAATGTTCTGGAAGCTCTGGTTGAATTTGTGCAGCAGCAGATCAAAGACATTTTCCCGGGTACAAACGCATTGGTGGGTCCTTTGGCTTTGACCATTTTTGTGTGGGTTTTTCTTATGAATGCAATGGATCTGCTTCCGGTTGACCTGTTGCCGGCTATAGGGCAAATGGTTGGTATTGAGCATATGAGAGTTGTACCAACAACTGATTTAGGCACCACTTTTGCTCTGGCTCTGTCCGTTTTTGCTCTTATTATTTATTACAATATTAAAATTAAGGGGCCTATGGGTTACCTTAAAACATTTTTGTTTCACCCTTTCGGTAAATATCTGATCCCGGTTAATATTGTCATGACTACGATTGAAGAACTTGCCAAGCCCATCAGTCTGGGTTTGCGTTTGTTTGGAAATATGTTTGCCGGTGAGTTAATCTTTATGCTGATTGCACTCTTAGGGGGCACGTCTTTATTGTTTGGACTGATTCCACAGGTTGTACTGAGTTCTGGCTGGGCTATATTCCATATTCTGATTATTACCCTGCAGGCATTTATTTTTATGTTATTGACTATCGTATACCTGGCTATGGCAAGTCAGCACATGGATGATCAGAAACACTAGTAACGTAACATTAACATCAAGTTAATAAATTTAACTTTTCACTTTTTATTTTAATCACTTTTTACTTTAATTAGTAAATATTAGGAGAAACTAATGGAAGCAATGGCTTTAGTTTATGGTTCTACAGCTATCGGTGTCGGTATTATTCTTGGTTTTGCGGGGCTGGGTTCAGCTTTGGGCTGGGGACTTATTTGTTCTAAGTACATTGAAGGTATTGCACGACAGCCTGAAATGCGTCCGCAATTGATGGGACAAATGCTGTTCACCGGTGGTTTGATGGAAGCTTTTCCAATGATTGTGTTAGGTATGGCAATGTGGTTTGTTTTTGCTAATCCATTTGCAGCAGCAGTGCAAGCCGCTTCAGGTAGTTAATTTGTGTTTCATAGATTTTAAAGTTACTTTTAAAATAAGTTAATAACAATAGGAATTAGCGATGAGCATTAACGCAACTCTTATAGGCCAGATGATAACCTTTGCGATATTAGTCTGGTTCATAGGTAAATATCTCTGGGAACCCATGACCCGGATGATGGATGATCGTAAGAAACGTATTGCTGATGGTCTTGCTGCAGGTGAACGTGGAGTTCATGAACAGGAGCTGGCAGAACAAAGAGTAGTTGAACGTCTTAAAGAAGCAAAGGAACAGGCTGCAGAAATTCTGGCTCAGGCACAAAAGCGCGGCGCTGTGATAGTAGAAGAGGCTAAGGATGATGCAAAGGCTGAAAGTGCACGTATCATTACCGCTGCCAATGCTGAAATAGACAAAGAAGTCAATCGTGCTAAAGAAACTTTGCGCACACAGGTTGTTGATATTGCATTAGCAGCTGCAGGCAAGATAGTTAACAAAGAAATTGATGCCAAAACGCATAGTGACATATTAAAAGACGTCGTTACACAGCTATGATCGACCAGACGAGGACTAAATAATGGCAGAAGCAAGCACGTTAGCCAGACCTTATGCTCGGGCTATTTTTAATACGGCGACAGCTGATGATAGCTTTGACACATGGTCAGATACATTGAGCCTGTTAAAAGAGATCGTAAGCAATCAGTCTGTGCAGGAAATAATCGGCAATCCTAATATTGAAATACTTCAAATTATCTCCTTTTTTACTGATGTTTGTAAAGAGGGCTTAGATGATAAAGGTATTAATTTTCTTAAAATAGCTGCTGAAAATGGTCGTTTAGATTTGATTCCTGAGATAGCAGATAGTTTTAATATACTGCAGGCAGAGCGTGGTGGTAATATCGAAGCGCAGGTCATTTCAGCCTATGCCGTGAATGCGGCACAGAAAAAAAGCATTGCTGCGGCACTGGAAAAGAGATTTGGTCGTGAAGTAAGCATTAAAACAAAAATAGATAAATCATTGTTAGGCGGAATTATCATTCATGCAGGTGATGTAGTTATTGATGGTTCAGTAAAAACACAACTGGAAAAAATTACTCATTCTCTGCTTAGCTAAATTACTTTTTACTAAGTTAAGTATTAGTTAGAATAGAGCCAGGTAAGTAGGTTTATAGAGGAATAAAAAATGCAATTAAATCCATCAGAAATTAGTGACTTAATTGAGAGTCGCATTGAAAATTTCGATGCAAAAATAGAGGCAAGTACGGAAGGAACTGTAGTCAGTTTAGCGGACGGTATTGCTTTGATTCACGGTTTAAGTGATGTGATGTCAGGAGAAATGCTGGAGTTTGAAGGCAATATATCCGGTATGTCATTGAATCTGGAACGTGATTCAGTCGGTGCAGTTGTTTTAGGTGATTATAAAAAAATCTCTGAGGGCAGTAAAGTTAAATGTACCGGGCGTATTCTGGAAGTTCCAGTGGGTGATGAGCTGCTCGGTCGAGTGGTTGATTCCTTAGGACGTCCAATTGATGGTAAAGGTCCTATTGGTGCAAAAGAAACCTCTCCTATTGAAAAAATTGCCCCGGGTGTTATTACCCGACAGTCAGTTGATCAGCCGGTACAGACCGGATTAAAATCAGTTGACTCAATGGTGCCGATTGGTCGTGGACAGCGTGAATTGATTATTGGTGATCGTCAGACAGGTAAAACAGCGGTTGCTATTGATGCGATTATTAATCAAAAAGACTCAGGCATCAAATGTATCTATGTTGCTATTGGACAAAAAGCGTCCAGTGTGGCCTCCGTGGTGCGTAAATTAGAAGAATTTGGTGCGATGGAAAATACCATCGTTGTGTCTGCGAGCGCATCCGAAGCTGCGGCAATGATATATATTGCACCTTATTCAGGTTGTGCAATGGGCGAATATTTCCGCGACCGCGGAGAAGATGCATTAATTGTTTATGATGACTTAACCAAACAGGCATGGGCCTATCGTCAGGTGTCTTTATTATTACGTCGTCCGCCGGGACGTGAAGCCTAT
>DAOVUE010000286.1 GCA_030632745.1 Pseudomonadota bacterium
TATTCAACTTAGGTTATAATAAATATTATAAACTGGGGTATCCACTTTACTGGCGTAAATACAAGATGCAGTGTTGATAATAAACATCAAACCACTACGTGTAGTGGTAACGCCAGCTAAATGGATACCCCAGTTATTATAATATGATATTTAGAGTTTATCATCTTCATTAGTTGATTATGAACGATTTTTAACCAGATTACCCCTGTTTCAGACTCATTTCCCGTTGGAAACACTGCTTTTGTTCAGACTCATTCCGCGTTGGACAAGGCTCTGAGTTATTTAGGATTATATATATGTTATACTTAATCCATGAATTCGCCTTACAACCCCTCTGATCAGTTGCTTAAACAGATTGCGGCAATGGAAGATAAAATAAATAAAATTCTGGCTCTTAATGACAATAAGTGTGCTGACGATGATAAGTGTGCTGACGATAAGAGTGCTGACGATATTATGCGCTACAAAAAGTTTATTAAGTCTAAAAAATCCTTGTTATGCAAGCTCGATAAGCTCTATAGAGACATTAAATATTGAGTTTATAGTTCTATTGCCTGGGATGGTGTAGCAATAGAACTGACTGACGCTGTGAACACTGACCTGGATGCTTTAGTTTAGGATGTTGCAGTAGATGGAAGCTACGTTTTCCAGGTTGAAAATCATAACCCGATCCACATCCGCTTTAGGGGGATTCTTTTAATATTTCATGATAAACAGATATTCTGTTTCATCCAAAACGCCTACCACATTGCGAAGTTTAAACCCGGCATCCATTGTTTGGGCGACTTCTACAGCACAGTTGTCAGATACTTCAGGTAACACTCCCGGCTCAAGTGCTATACTTGCTCCGGAAAAACTCACTCCCGATACTTCTATTAGACCGTTATTGTTTTTGCAGCGCATTATAAGAACGAGATTGAGTTTCGGTGCCGGTTTTTCATATTCTGGCAGGATGCACTCGCCTTTGTAATCTCCATGATTGTTTAGATGAGCGCTGAGCGCACTATTGCTGACAGTGATTGTTTCTCCATTGTGGCAAATAGTTGTTTTATTATTATCTGCAAAGGCTGGTACTGCCAGGATTGCAAATACAATAGCTGTGATTATTATACGTGGAATATACATATGGACTCCTTAATGTTTGTCTAAATATAATATACGATTTTGTGCGTTTAAAATAAGGCAATTTATATACCATAATAATAAAATAAAATATAATCAATATGTTATATGGTAACAGGTATGGAAGTAGATCAATAATATTGACTGATTGTAAAATAACCTGACACTAAAAGCCAGATATTGAAATGACATAAAAGGAAGCATGAAAACTGCCGGACATTTGTCTCTGGTCAGGTTAATTTATCTAATTCAAAATCACTATTATTTGAACTGCATAGCAAGAACAACATTATGTCGAATAATAGGTTGAAAAGCAGCATTGAATTTCCTATACTTCATGAACTTCTCACTTGTATTTTTTTGTAAACATTTATGAATGAGGCTGGGAGGCTTGTCCGTTTTCGGACAGGCTCCCGGGAGTAGAGAAAACTTTAGCTAATGGACAGATGGGTCTGGATATATTCAGGAGAATATCAATGATATATAATAAAATAGTATTTATAACTTTAGTGTTGCTGAGTTTTATTTTAACCGGTTGCAGCTTCAATCGTTATAATGAGCCCAAAGATGTTGACTTAATTCCGGTCAGTCAAAAGGCTGCAAAAAATCTTCTGAGCAATAGCAAAAAAGCCCTGCCGAAAGACAGTCTGATTGTCATCAGTAGTTTTGTTAATGTGGACGAGCTTAAGATGACCTCATCATTTGGACGTATTGTATCCAGCCAGATAGCTTCGGCATTTTTTAATTCGGGTTACCGTATTAAAGCCATAGAGTTACCAACCGAACTGTTTGTCCAGTCAAATAGTGGATTTCTCCAATTATCGCCGGAAGCTAAGTCTGCACTGAAGAGCCATGGCGCATCTGCTCTCGTTGTTGGAGTCTTTGCTCCGGGTAGGAGAACGGCTTATGTTAATATCAAAATGGTCGATATTGATACCCAGGAAGTAATATCCAGCACAGATTTTTCTGTACCGATGGGAGCGGATGCAAAAGTACTATTGCAGTCCAGAAAAACCGATTCCAGGATGTCTGAATAATAGACCTTATCTTAGGACCGTGGAACATTTATTTTTCCACGGCCCTAAGTCAATTTCTGTTTTAATTGTTACCTTTCAGCATGGGCACTGCTTTTTGCCTGGGCACTGCTTTTTGCTTCGGCACTGCAATGATACAGCTTATGAACCACTATCATTGCTGTAGAAATTTCATCCATAAAGTTTAATTTCAAAAACAGGGTTTGACCTGGCTTGTTCCAGGTAACTCTGTATAAATTCTGCAATTTCTTCAATATCATTCAAATTCAGCACGGGTAAATGGGCAGGTTGTGTTGCCAGTTCACTATCCGTTGCAATAGCAATGATGCTCTTGTCATTGGGAAAAATGAGCGGGGTTTTAATTTCAGGACGGTGTAATTCTATTTTTGGAAAATTATAATGTTTAAAACCTTCAACCAGTATAAGATCAAGCGTTTCATAATCCAGTTCATTTAGCATATCCTGCAGATCAATCCCGTCTTTACGGGGATTAATATCTTTAATTTTTGCAATACAGTTCTCTGAGGCGATAAGCATCTGCTGTGTTCCTGCATGGCGCAGTTTGTAGCTGTCCTTATCGGGGTGATCAATTTCAAAGCTGTGATGAGCATGTTTAATAACGCCTAGATTGATCCCGCTCGCCTTGAGCAAAGGGATTAATTGTGTCAGGAGTGTGGTTTTACCGGTTCCGCTGAAGGCACAAAAACCGATAACAGGGATTGGACATTGGATCATGCTGCGCTCCTCCTGTTTTGTAGTGCATCGCGTTCCTGGCGGGTATTGATATTAATGAAACTGTCAGGAATATCAGAAAAGTCCACTACACTGACTCTGTGTTCCGCATACCATTGATCAATTTTGCGCTTGCCTGACAGCAGGTATTGTTCCAGGCTGCCTTTTAAATGAGTTGAGATTAAAGCGTAAACCGGCTGCATCCTGTGGCCGTCATGAGCAACAGCAATATCTGCATTGTCTTCCAGCAATTGCCTTGCAAGCCGATTAACCAGTTCATCTGATAACATGGGTCCGTCGCAGGGTACAAAGACAATGTATTTTGTTGTCACACACTCCATGGCGGCCATAAATCCGGCTAGCGGTCCCTGGAAATTGTTCATAGCATCTGAAACAACCGGATATCCGAATGATTCATAATCAGAAGTGTTCCGGTTGGCATTAATTATGATATGTTCAACCTGGGGCAGCAGTTTATCGATAACACTCTGAATTAATGGTTTATCAGCAAAGCTGATAAGACCTTTGTCCTTGCCGCCCATTCGTCTGCCCTGTCCTCCTGCAAGAATAACGCCGGTGATCTGTGAGCAAACGCTGGAATTAGTTATAGTCATCTTGGATTTCCATTTTTTTTAGTCGGATAGGCTGCTGGAATTATTATCCTAAATAACTCAGTTAAATCTACTTTGAATGCCTAAGCCACTGCATCTTAAGGATTTTCTAACTATTTTGAATTCACCCA
>DAOVUE010000169.1 GCA_030632745.1 Pseudomonadota bacterium
CAATCTTATTAGATTAGACTCTTTTAGGCCATCTTGGTTTATTGTATGGTGGCTGAAATTAGAACTAAGCTCCATATTATCATAATAAAAAGAATGTGAAGTTTAACTATCGGCCCTGCAGCAATGCCCAGTTAATATGTTCCTGAACTAAGGGTGAAGAATCGGCTCTTTTTTCTTTCAGTGCGCGGATAATTTCATTGCTGTCAGAGGGATGTGTGGATAAACTGTTTCCAAGAGCAACAGCAATATTTCTTAGCCAGGCCTCATGGCCTATGCGCCGGATAGCAGTGCCTTCGGTATGTTTTAAAAATTCATTTTCTGTCCAGCTGAATAAATTCAATAATTCAGGGCTTGCTAAATCGCCACGGGCAAAATAGTCACTTTCAATGGTTTGTTGTGAAAAACGATTCCAGGGACAAAATAACTGGCAGTCATCACAGCCGTAAATACGATTTCCCAGCAGCGGTCGCAGCCTTTCGGGAATAGCATCTTTAGATTCAATGGTTAAGTAGGAAATACATAATCGGGAATCAACAATATAGGGCTTAACTATAGCCTGTGTAGGGCAAACTGTCATACACTGAGTACAGCTGCCGCAATGATTAACGGCTGGCTCATCTGTTGGCAGAGGCAAATTGGTATAGAGTTCTCCCAGAAAAAACCAGGAACCGGTTTTTTTCTGTAAAACATTGGAATGTTTTCCTATCCAGCCTAAGCCAGCTTTTTCTGCCAAAGGTTTTTCTAAAACCGGTGCACTGTCGGTAAAGACTCTATAACCAAAGGAGCCAATTTCCTGTTCTAATTGTTTCGCCAGTTTCTGCAGACGTTTTTTGACCACCTTATGATAATCTCTGCCTAAACTATAGCGTGCAATATAAGCCTTATTGTTTTGTGTTAATAAGCTGATGGAGTGTTCGGGATCTTCAGGAAAATAATCCATACGAACAGAAATAATACTAATGGTTCCATTTTCCAGCTCAGCAGGACGGGTTCGTTTAGTGCCATGGCGTGACATATAAGACATATCACCATGCATTTTGTGCTTTATCCAGCTGTTAAAACGCTGTTCGGCAATGCTTAAGTCAGTGTCTGTGATGCCGACGGCCTGAAAGCCAAGTTCTTTGCCCCATTGTTTAATTTTGTTTACCAGATCACAAAGTTCTGAGCGGGAAAATGTTTTGATGTTATTTTCTTGTTTCATTCAATATATAATAGAAATTTGTGTTTTTTAGCAACTTTCAGCAACTTTTCAGCAACCATGCGCAGCGCACAGCTTTGGATGAATACTATGTCTAATAAAAGTATGTCTAATAAAAGTAAGTCATTACAGATTATAAATGAAGAAGCTATGCTGGATCTAGGTAAAAAATTAGCAAATTTATCTTATAGAGGGCTGATTATCTATCTGGACGGTGACTTAGGCACTGGAAAAACAACCCTGGTGCGAGGCTTTCTTAGAGCCATGGGGCATCAGGGCGCGGTAAAAAGCCCTACATTTACTATTGTAGAGCCTTATTTACTTGATTATAATAAGTTATTTAATTACAATGTGTTAGACGATAACCTTAAACTGAATACTTATAAAGAAAAACAGCAGAATTTGAAGTGCTTAGGTTTAAAAGAAGCAGCTTTAAAAGAACCCGGTTTAAAGATTTACCACTTTGACCTATATCGTCTGGAAGATCCTGAAGAGCTTGAATATATCGGCATTAGGGATTACCTGGATGGCCGTGCGATTGCTTTAATTGAATGGCCGGAAAAAGGCTATGGTCTTTTGCCTGAGGCCGATTTAGTGATTAAAATTAATCATCAAAAACAACAACGACAGGTTGAATTGATACCTCAGTCAGATAATGCTCAGGTACTTGTTTCTAAATTCTGTTAATTGAAACGACCCCGAGATCCTATTAAAAATAGGCAAGAAGATGAATCAACTCATTATTAAGCAAGCTCATGTTAAACAAGGCATTATCATAATATTAATGCTGTTGTTTTTTTCACAAACTGCCTTCGCTGCTCTTGCTCAGGTAAAGGGTTTTCGCATGTGGGCCTCACCTGATTCAACTCGTCTGGTGATTGAATTATCCAAAAGTGTAAGCCATAGCCTCATCACTTTATCCAAACCCGGACGGGTTGTCATCGATATTAATCAGACTAAGCTTGCAACTTCTACTGCTGGTTTGAAATATAAAACCGGTGCGATTAAAAGAGTTCGCAGCGCGAAGCAGAAAAATAATCAATTACGTCTGGTGCTGGATTTGAGACATAAAATTCACCCTAAAAGTTTTTTGCTTAAACCTAACTCCAAATACGGCTATCGTTTAGTGATTGATCTGGAAAAGGTGACGGCTAAGTCTTATGCAAATTCCCCTAAAATTATTAAGAGTGTTAATTCTTCAAAAAAACGTGATTTGATTGTGGCTATTGACGCAGGTCATGGTGGTGATGATCCGGGTGCCAGAGGCCCCAGAGGAACAAAAGAAAAACAAGTGGTATTAGCCATTTCCCGCAAGCTTAGAGATATTATTAATAAAAAACCCGGTATGAAAGCAGTGATGATTCGTAATGGTGATTATTATATTAGTCTTAGAGGACGCACCAGAAAAGCGCGTAAATTAAACGCTGATATTTTTGTCTCTATTCATGCTGATGCATTTAAAAATCCTAAGGCACGTGGAGCTTCAGTGTTTATTCTCTCATCACGCGGAGCCTCCAGTGAAGCGGCCAAATGGTTAGCAAAAAAGGAAAATGAAGCAGATTTAGTGGGTGGTGTCAGCCTGGATGACAAGGATGATATGCTGGCTAAAATGCTGTTGGACTTATCTCAAACCGCAACTCTTGAAGCCAGTACCAGTGTTGCTTCAAGAGTCTTAAAAGGTTTAAAAAAAGTGGGAAAGACACATAAACCCGGTGTGGAACGGGCTGGTTTTGTAGTGCTGAAGTCTCCCGATATCCCTTCTATCCTGGTTGAGACAGGTTTTATTTCCAATCCCAAAGAGGAGAAACTGCTCAGATCATCGTCCTATCAAAAGAAACTGGCCAGGGCTATTTTCAATGGAGTGAATAGTTATTTTAAACAATATCCCACCCCGGGAACCATTTATGCCAAAGATGTTGATATCAAACAGCTCAACGAGTCAGTATTAGCTTCTGTTTCAAAAAAAGCATTTCAAAGGCATAAAGTGGTACGGGGGGATACACTCTCTGGCATTGCCAAACGTTATCGAGTCAGCATGGTGGCTATTAAGAAAGCCAACAAGTTGAATAGCAACACTTTATTTTTGGGTAAAGTATTAAGCATCCCCAGTTCTTAAATTTATACTCTTTTCTCCTGCTTTAAGTTGCTAATGGGTGTTCAGTGACATAAAATTCTTGAATTGTCATTTTTATTGGAGTTGTTGCCGTTACTTCTCGTATTAAGCCATTAAGTTTACAACTAGCCAATCAAATTTCTGCGGGTGAAGTCGTTGAACGACCGGCTTCAGTGGTTAAAGAGCTACTGGAAAACGCACTGGATGCTCATGCTGATCGTATTGAAATTGATATTGAACGCGGCGGCATTGCTTTAATCCGTATCAGTGATAATGGTGACGGGATTAATAAAGAGGATTTATCTCTGGCGGTAACACGCCATGCTACCAGTAAACTGCAGACACTCAGTGATTTGGAAAAAGTCAATAGTCTGGGCTTTCGCGGGGAGGCTCTGGCAAGTATCAGTGCAGTATCAAAACTGTCTCTTAAAAGTAAGTCTGCTGAACAGGATCAAGCCTGGATGGTTGATACGGGCACCGAGACTGATTTTGCCGATTATTCTGCACCGGCAGAGCCTGCAGCTCATCCACAGGGGACGACTATTGAGGTGCGGGATTTATTTTATAACACCCCGGCAAGACGTAAATTTATGCGTACAGTGAAAACTGAATTTAAGCATATTGATGAGGTGCTAAAGCGCATTGCTTTAAGTCAGTTTGATGTGGCCTTTAAGCTGACACATAATAAAAAAATTATCCGTAACCTTCCTAAGGCGATCACAGAAAAAGCCGTCAATCAACGCATCAGTAAATTATTTTCCCCTGAATTTTTGTCCCATACGAATAAGGTAGATTATAAATCCAATCATTTTAGTCAGGTGGGAACTATCCGTTTATGGGGATGGGTCAGCAGGCCGGGCTGGCATCGTAATCAATCAGACTGGCAATATTTTTATGTCAACGGGCGTTATATAAAAGACAGGCTGGTTAATCATGCTTTACGCCAGGCCTATCAGGAATTATTAGCTGCAGACACCTATGCCGCCTATATTTTATATCTGCAGATTGATCCGCAGCAAGTGGATGTGAATGTTCACCCGACAAAACATGAAGTACGCTTCAGACAGACTCGATTAGTACATGATTTTATTTATAGTGCGTTAAATCAGGCAATTAACCAGCAGCTTGTTGAAACTCCATCCGCTCAAGGCAGTTTAGCTGAGCAAGTAGCTGAGCCTGAGCAAGTAGCTGAGCCTGAGCAAGTAGCTGAGCAAAAGCCGTTATCTGAGTCGCGTATGGATTCAATTGCTGCGCTTAAGCAAAAAACCTGCGACAGAAGTGTTCATACCGGTTATCAGCATTCAAACTATCAAGCAGAGCATAGTCCTATAAGCCAACATCATGTTGCGGAGCAGCTGGATGGTTTACAGCAACTGTATGGGCAGGGATCTGAGTCAAATGGCATGATTACCGAACGCCTAAATGCCCGGCAGTCACGCCAGTTGACACCAACCCCGTTTACGCCCGTTTTATTTGGCCAGACTCTGGGCTGTTTTATTCCTAATTACCTATTGAGTCAGGATGAGACTGATAAAGAATCAATACAACTGTTTCTGATCAATATTAATAAGGCACAGCAATTTTTATTATCTCAGCTTTTCCATTCAGGTGAAGCAACCCCCTTACTGATCCCGGTTTCAATTTCTTTAGCAGAAAC
>DAOVUE010000123.1 GCA_030632745.1 Pseudomonadota bacterium
CAAATGGTAAAAATCAGGGATTCCTGATTTTTACCATTTGACTCCGACCCCGAACTGATAAAAAATAGTTAAAATTTATGAAGCAGGAATCGTATAAGATGAATGATCAAGCAGCTAATTCTCAGGATATACCTCAACAACTTGATGAACATATTGTTGAGATTGTGAGCGACTCAGGTGAGGGCGCACAAAAGTGCGGACAAACCTTTGGCTCTATCGGCGGAAAAATGGGTAATGGAGTCTGGACTGTAGAAATTATTCCAGCAGAAATTCAACCACCCGCCAGAACACCTGCGGGCGGTAGTGGTAATCGTATTCGTGTGGGTTCCAAAATTATGACTAATATGGGTGATGAAGCGGATCTGGTGGTTGGTTTCAATGAACAGGTTCTCTATGCCCGTATTGCAAATGGAGCGTATAAAAATGGTACTATCGTCTTATTAGAAAATAAATGGGCTACTGATCCGCAAGAAAAAATCCGTCAGGAATATGCTTCTGCTGTAAAGGAATTTCGTGAACACGGACTGATAGTTCATGAATTACCTCTGGAACAGGAATGTCTGAAAATTGTTGCTAATGCTCGCAAGGGCAAGAATATGTTTGTGCTGGGCATGCTTTGCCGCATTTACAATCGAGATAAAGCATTAGGACTCAATGAGATTTATAAAACCTTTAAATATAAAGGTGAAAAAATCATTAAACCTAATCAGGATTTATATAATGCCGGTTATCAGTTTGCTAAAGATAATCTTGACTATTTTTATGATATACCTCCTTGTGAAGGAGCTGAAGATGATCTTAAACATGTTGTGGTGACCAATGGTAATACCGCGATTGGTTTAGGTGTTATGGCCTCCGGAATGGAAATGATTTCCATGTATCCTATTACTCCGGCAACTTCAGCCTCTCATTATGTGGCTGATGTGTTTGATGGTGTGGGCGGTTTTGTGCATCAGGCGGAAGATGAAATTGCCGCCATTGGTTTTGCTATTGGTGCATCTTATGCGGGAAAAACAGCCTGTACTATTACTTCCGGCCCCGGTATGGCACTCAAGACTGAAATGATTGGTCTTGCGGTTATGGCTGAGATTCCTCTGGTAATTGTTGATGTGCAGCGGGGCGGACCCTCAACAGGTTTGCCGACAAAAGTTGAGCAGGGTGATTTATTAGCTTCACTTTATGGAGAGCCGGGCGATGCCCCCAAGATTGTAATTGCTGCATCTACTATTCCTGAATGTTTTGATTTTGTGATTATGGCAAGAAAACTGGCCGAAGAATTCAGAACACCGGTTATTCTGTTGACAGATGCTAATCTGGCCACGGGTGTACAACCCTGGCAGCGTCCAAAAATCCAGGAAGAATGGTTTTCAGCCCCTGTTGATCAATCCCCATGGGATAAAAATATACCTGCTTATGACTGGGATGAAAATACCGGCCTGTCACCCAGACCCATTCCAGGCCAGGCTGATGGTATGTATATCTTAACCGGACTCTCTCATACGGAACGCTCTAAGGTTTCTTATAATTCTGAAACCAATCAGATTACCTCACAACATCGTAGTCGTAAAATTGCAGCCCTGCAAAGTACTTTAAAACCACCCTTGATTCATGGCGATGAAGAGGGTGATTTATTAATTGTCGCCTGGGGATCAACTATTGGTGCGATTGAAGAGTCTGTTGATAATCTCAGAGCGGATGGTTATAAGATATCCAATGTTCATTTACGTTTTTTATCGCCATTAGAACCCGGCTTAAAAGAAATTTTTAGTCGTTTTAAGAAAGTTATGACGGTTGAAATTAATTATAGTGATGATCTGGATGCACCTCAGATAACACCTGAAAATAGACGTTATGCACAGTTGGCCAATGTCCTGAGAGCACAGTTTGTGATCGATATTGACTGCTGGTCAGTGGTTTACGGACATCCATTACAACCGGGGATGGTAACAGAAGAACTTAAAAAGCGTCTTGACGCTCTTAATCACTAATTAAAGGATCAATAAGGAGTTAATATGTTTGGAATTAAAGCGGATTGGTCTTTAGATGTTTATGAACGCTACTTTACTTTAGATGATTATGCCACAGGTGATGTGCGCTGGTGTTCGGGGTGTGGTGATTTTGCTATTTTAAATACGGTGCATCGCGTGCTGCGTGATGCACAGATAGAGCCGGAAAAAAGTGTTGCTGTTTCCGGTATTGGCTGTTCCAGTCGTATGCCGCATTATATGGGAACTTATGGCTTTCATGGTCTGCATGGTCGGGCGCTGCCGGTAGCTAATGGTATAAAATCCCGACGACCGGATCTGGATGTCTGGGTTGCCACAGGTGATGGTGATTGTTTTTCTATTGGTGCAGGGCCCTGGCTGCATGCTCTGCATCTTAATATGGATATGGTGATATTAGTTTTTGATAATGGTATTTATGGTTTAACAAAGAAACAAACATCCCCCACTACCAATCAGGGAACTAAGACTAATACCCATCCAAAAGGAGCAATATTACCACCTTTGAATCCTCTGACAATTACTCTGGGCATTACCAATATTTCTTTTGTGGCGCAGGTGGTTGACTGGAATCCACCCTTGCTATACGAAACAGTTAAAGCGGCACATGAACACAGAGGAACCAGTTTCGTGCGAATTCTGCAGCGCTGTCCGGTCTTTTCCGAGGAATTTACCAAACCTTTACAGGAAAATCCGGATAAGTTTACCCTTCTGGAACATGAAGACGGCATTACGATTGATGACAATATAAAACGTCTTTTCCATAATGTGGTTGAGCATGATCCCAAAGACTGGTTAGCGGCTATGAAGTATGCGAGAGATATAGAAAATATACCATTAGGTATACTCTTCAAAGATCCTGATGCGATTGTTTATGAAGATCATTCAAGTCAGGGACTGGGAACGACGAATGAACAGAAAGTGGCTGCCATCAATGCTGCTTTTGATAAGTTTTCAATTTAACACTTAACACTAACACTTAACACTAAGAACATGACAGCAAAAACCAGCAGACAATCTTTACATGCACTCCCGGTCGTTCCAGTGTTGCAGGAACAACTGGACAGTGATAATTTACAGAAAATTATGCATACATTGCGTCATTTTCATCTGGGTAATCCGACCGCAGCAAAACAACTGCATCCGTTGACTGATGATTATTTACCCGCATTGCTTTCTGCCTATCGGGATGCTTCGCAGCTGCGTTATGACTATCCACTCTATTTATGTCCTGTTGATGCAACAGATGCTGCTCAATCAGTCCCTGTTGAACAACTGATAAAACCACTGTCTGAATTTCTGCAGCAAAGCATAGAGTCTTTTGCACCCGCATCAGATAGTGCTAAAGTTTTAAAAGATAATCTTCCCTGGATTGAACGTTTTCTGGGAGAGGCAAGTAATAAGGTTGAAGGTCCGATAATTATCAAAGAGTTGATCATTGAGTCCTGTCAGAAGTTAAGCTCTCATCTGCAATTAGAAGATGAAAACCAGCAGCGTTTTCAGGCTGATATTGAGAAGTTCATTGAGTCACTAGCGGAAGGCGGGATGTTACTGGCTTATGGGCGTTTTCCTGCATTACATTTATTAATGCATTTGATCCGCAATAAAGTAATGCCTCAGCTCACGCTGTTTAAAAATGAATTACAGCAAACTATCCAGCATTTACAAATTTTACTGGAAGTCGATGATACCAAGCAGGATGAAGCAAACTCTTCAAATTCATTAAAAGCTAATATTTCTTCAAATCAGTTTTTCAATACAGATTCCTTATCAAAGGTGGTTAAAAAACAATCCAAAGGCTCTGTTGCAATGTCGGACTCACGTCGTCAGCGTATTGAAGATTCACTGCAGGTATTGAAAAAATTTAAAGAAAAAGAAACCCTGGTACATATTATTCATGCTAATTATTCACTGGGTGAGGTATTAAAAGAAAGTCCCTGTTTTGCTACTGAGCATCATGAGGATCCCTGTTTAAGATCAATGCAGGTCTTTGATCAAGAGGCACAGGAGCTGGCCAGGGTATTTGCTGCTGCGCGTATGGCTAAATTAGAAATAAAAAATATTTATGATGAAAATATCCATGATCCATGGTTTGATAACTTCAACTGGGAAGCGTTTTCTAAACAGGAATTAATTTTAGTTCCTTCTGTTATTGTAGTGGAGTCAGCGGATCGTCTGGCTGATGAATGTATGGTTTCTTTGTCCCATTTACTGAATTCAGGACGTCCTGTTAATATCATAGCACGGGTTCAGGCTCACAATAATCCCGGTTCGGACGGCAATAAGGATCCCTTTGAAAACTATCGTACTGAATTGGGATACTTTGCTATTAGTCATCGTCAGGCAGTTGTATCACAATCTTCAGCTGCACGTCCGCAACACTTATTGGCGCATTTAAATACCGCGTTGAATGCTACCCGGACCAGTCTGCATTTAATCAATATTGGTATACGTGAAGAACAGGATGAACTGGATTTAAATGCCTGGTTAGTGGCAGGTGCTGCATTAGAAGGCCGTGCTCATCCCTTTTTCTCAGTGGATCCGGGAGCAGGTGATTGTGCTGCTGAACGAGTGGATTTTAGCGGTAATCCACAAGCCGATAAAGACTGGCCTGTGCAAAAGTTTAGTTTTCAAAATGAAGCGGGTGTTGTGAGCGACATTGAACTTGATTTTACTTTTGCTGATTACGCATTATTAATACCCAGGCTTAATCACCATTTTGCACTAATCCCCATTGAATGTGAAACGGATGATTTATTAGAAGTTGCTGATTATTTATTACTCTCTGCAGATCAGCTTGATAATTTTATTCCTTACATCTGGGCAGTGAATAAGCAAAATGAGCTCTATAGACTCGTAGTATCCAGTGCATTAATCCATGCCTGTCGTGATCGCCTGAATTTCTGGCATACCCTGCAGGAAATGGCCGGAGTTCGCAGTCGTTATATTGAGAATGCTGAAATTCGTATTCATGCGGACGCTGAAATGGAAGTCGCCAAACAGGTGGCTCAGGCGAAAGCTGAATTTGATGCTGAACTGGAACGGGTTAAAACTGAAACCGCTGCAGAAGTAATGAGTCGTTTGACGGATATGTTATTAGGTATGGATTTATCGACCGGATCGGTAAGACCATCGGTGGCTGCACCGGTTCCATCCATTACACAGGAAACTGTTGCAGCGGAAGTGGATAAAGAAGCATCGGCTGATGCGGAAGTTGTTGAACAAGAGCAGGAAAGTTTTGAAGATCCATGGATTGACAGCCCATTATGTACAACCTGTAATGATTGTACCGATATGAACCCCTTAATGTTTGTTTATAATGATAGCAACCAGGCTTATATTGCAGATTTGAGTGCCGGAACCTATAAGCAGATGATTGAAGCGGCAGAAATCTGTCCTTCCAATTGTATTCACCCGGGTAAGCCATGGGATGATAGTGAAGCTGATCTGGATGATTTGCTTGAACGTGCTCAACCCTATAATTAGAAAGCTTCTTCTAACTAACAAAAATTTACCATCCGTTATTTTAAGGAATTTTATATTACTTAAAATAACGGATGTCAAATTTTTTGGCTCAAGGCTGACTGTTTAATATGAATATTTTAGATTTTTTAACTGCACCGCTGATTATGACCAGTTTAGGCTTGTTGTTCGGTATTATTCTGGCAGTGGCTTATCATTATCTTAAAGTGGACGAAGATCCCAGAATTGTAGAAACTGAAGAATTATTACCGGGAACCAATTGTGGTGCCTGTGGTGAACCGGGTTGCCTGCCTTTTGCCATAAAACTG
>DAOVUE010000400.1 GCA_030632745.1 Pseudomonadota bacterium
GGTATTACCGATTATATTGATGAAGATACAGAACAAGCCCGACTGCAATTTGATGATCCCATTGAAGTCATTGAAGGGCCGTTAATGGATGGTATGAACACCGTAGGGGATTTATTCGGCAGCGGAAAGATGTTTTTGCCCCAGGTGGTTAAATCAGCCCGGGTTATGAAAAAAGCCGTAGCCTGGCTGATGCCTTACATTGATGCTCAAAAAGAACAAGACAAAGCCAGTGGTAAAACAGTTATCAATAATAATGGTAAAATCTTAATGGCGACAGTTAAGGGTGATGTGCATGATATCGGCAAAAATATTGTGTCCGTCGTCCTGCAGTGTAATAATTTTGAAATCATTGATATGGGCGTTATGGTGCCTGCTGCTGATATTCTAGAAAAAGCTAAAGAGGAAAATTGTGATATTATCGGTTTATCCGGATTAATCACCCCTTCATTAGATGAAATGGTTCATATTGCCAAAGAAATGCAGCGTCAGAATTTTACTATTCCTATTATGTTAGGCGGTGCAACCACCTCCAGTATTCACACTGCAGTAAAAATTGAACCTGAATATGATCAACCGGTAGTGCATGTGGCAGATGCGTCTCGCGCAGTGGGTGTTAGTCAAAGTTTATTGTCTAAGACATTGAAAGATGATTTTGTTCAATCCATTAGCGATCAATATCAGGCCATTCGTGATGCACGTGCAAAAAAGGCGACTAAAACCAATCAAATCACTTTGGCACAGGCTCAGGCCAATAAACTCCCTATAGACTGGTCTAACGCTAACGGCTATAAGCCGACTAAACCAGCCTTTCTGGGCACTAAAGTTTTTACAGATTTTCCTCTATCTGAATTAAAACAACGCATAGACTGGGGACCTTTCTTCCAGACCTGGGAACTTAAGGGACGCTTCCCTGCTATTTTAGACAATGACCACTATGGCGAAGAAGCACGCAAAGTATATCAGGACGCACTAGCCATGCTGGATAAGATTATTGCTGAACAATGGCTGCAGGCCAATGCTATTATTGGTTTCTACCCTGCCAATAGTATTAATAACGATGATATAGAGCTGTATAAGGACAATTCACGTACTGAAATACTGCAGACTTGCCATTTTCTGCGTCAGCAGATGAAAAAACCTCAGGGCAAATACAATCAATGTCTGGCCGATAACATTGCTCCAAAAGACACCGGTATAGAGGATTATATAGGTGCATTTGCCGTGACCACGGGTTTGGGTATTGAAACAAAACTGGCTGAATTTGAAAAAGATCACGATGACTACCAGTCCATTATGCTTAAGTCACTGGCCGATCGACTGGCCGAAGCCTTTGCTGAAAAAATGCATGAACTGGTGCGTAAAGAATACTGGGGCTATGCGGCAGATGAGACTCTGAGCAATGCAGAGCTTATTTCCGAAGGCTATCAGGGTATTCGTCCGGCACCGGGATATCCGGCCTGCCCCGAACACACTGAAAAAGCAACTATCTGGGAGCTGATGGATGTGAAAGATAAAACCGCCATTGAACTGACAGAAAGTTATGCCATGATGCCCGCCGCAGCCGTATCGGGCCTGTATTTTTCTCACCCTCAGGCAAGCTATTTCGGCACCGGAAAGATCCACAGGGATCAAGTCGAAAACTATGCACAGCGTAAAGACATGTCCATAGAAGAGGCTGAACGCTGGTTGTCTCCTGTATTAAGTTATTAGTTATTTATCTGAGACATATAGCATAAAACAGTAAGTTCTCAATAAATCCATGACTATCCTTAAAATTATACCGTCATTCCCGAAGTCTCTTATCGGGAATCTATTGTTAGATATGGATCCCCGATAAGAGACTTCGGGGATGACGTAAATAGAGAAAAGTTTGCACGGACTTATTGAGAAGTTACTTAAAAGTAGATTTAACTGAGTTATTTAGGTTTAATCCAGCATGCCATTTGACTCCGATCCCATACGGATAAATAAATTATGAAAATTCAGTTAAAATGTTTTGCTTTCCTTAATAAGTATTTACCTGCTCACGCCAAAGCCAATGCTGCGATAGTGGAAGTGGATGAGAATATGAC
>DAOVUE010000328.1 GCA_030632745.1 Pseudomonadota bacterium
CACAACGCAGAGAACTGCAAAATGAATATCAATTATTATTAGACATGACATTGGAACTGGGTCAGTGATGTGAATTGTTTTAATTTTATTGTTATTCCTGCTCATTAACATCAAAAATAAATAGAGAGGTACTTGCAAAACATCAGATTTTTTTGCTTTTTACCTCCCCCTTTTTCACCAAAAGTAGGCACCACGAGGCGAAGGGGGATAGAGGGGGTTTATTAACTTTATGATTATCGACAACTTAATTTTACAAAAAAGAAACCCCCTCAGTCCCCCTTTACCCATACGGGCACCGAGGTAAAAAAGGGGGAAGCTAAAAGCAGTTTTTCAAGTACCTCCTTTAAATAGAAATAAGGAGTTTTTTTTTGCAAATATTTGTTAATGGTGAATCCCGTCAGGTTCAGGAAGCATATTCTATTTTACAGTTATTAGAAGAAATGGATTTGACCGAAAAGCGAGTGGCTCTGGAAATTAATGAAGAGATTGTACCCAAAAGCCGTCATGCAGACTATTTGATTTCTGCCGGAGATAAAGTAGAAATAGTTATTGCTATTGGCGGCGGCTGAAAAAGATACTTTTAATCCAGCGCAGATTTTAGGATAATGATTGTTTCGGGGTCGGAGTCAAATTATCACTGGGTTAAATAAGTATAACCTGAAGCAGTTAATTTGACTCCGACCCCTTTTCACTATACAGATAAAACAGGATAAACAATGCAAGACGATAAGCTAATCATTGCTGGTAAAAGCTATAACTCACGTTTATTAGTGGGTACGGGTAAATATAAGGACATGGATGAAACTCGTGATGCCATTGAGGCCAGTGGAGCAGAAATTGTCACTGTGGCTATTCGTCGCACTAATATTGGACAAAATGCGGATGAGCCCAATCTGCTGGATGTTATTTCTCCTGACAAATACACTATTCTGCCCAATACTGCGGGCTGTTATAGCGCCAAAGATGCAGTAAGAACCTGCCAACTAGCTCGTGAATTATTAGATGGTCATGATCTGGTCAAACTGGAAGTATTAGGCGATGAAAAAACACTTTATCCAAATATGGTTGACACCATAGAAGCAGCCGAAATACTCATTAAAGATGGTTTTAAGGTGATGGTTTATACCAGTGATGATCCGATTATTGCAAAACGCCTGGAAGATATGGGCTGTGTTGCAGTAATGCCTCTGGCAGGATTAATAGGCTCCGGTTTAGGCATTTGCAATCCGCATAATATTCGTTTAATTCTGGAAAATGCCAATGTACCGATCCTGGTGGATGCCGGTGTTGGAACAGCTTCTGACGCAGCGATTGCAATGGAATTAGGCTGTGCTGCCGTGTTAATGAATACCGCCATTGCCGGTGCAAAGAAACCCGTGCTGATGGCTTCCGCTATGAAAAAAGCCATTGAAGCAGGACGTGAAGCCTTTTTAGCCGGACGCATGCCGAAAAAAGCTTATGCCAGTGCTTCTTCACCCATTGATGGAACCTTCTTTTAGTGATAAACAGTCCGGTAGCTGAACAACAGGAAACAACGGAGATAGAACATCCGCGTATTATAAAAAGTTATGTAGTACGTTCCGGACGGATGACACCGGGACAGGAAAAATCCTATGCTGAACTATGGCAAAGATATGGTATAGAAGCGGATAAGCAGCTGCTTGATTTCAACCCGCTGTATAAAAACCAGACACCTCTTATATTGGAAATTGGTTTCGGCATGGGTGATTCACTGATTGAAATGGCCCGCAGCAATCCAGACAATAATTATCTGGGCATTGAAGTACACAAACCCGGCGTTGGGCGTCTGCTGGGAAACATAAATGAACTATCTCTTACCAATCTGAGAGTGATGCGGGCAGATGCGGTTGAAGTGCTGACATCACAGATTGCGGATAACAGCCTTAGTGCAGTCTACCTCTTTTTTCCCGATCCCTGGCATAAGCGGCGGCATAATAAACGACGTATCGTTAAAGATGAATTTATTCAATTGATCAGAAAAAAATTACAATCTCATGGTCAGTTTCATATGGCAACTGACTGGAAAGACTATGCGGTGCAGATGTTGAAAGAGATGAATGGCGCTTCAGGCTTTAAAAACTGTTCTGACAATGGCGATTATATTCCCCGTCCTGAGCACCGACCCATGACTAAGTTTGAGCGTAGAGGCGAACGATTAGGACATGGAGTCTGGGATATTTTATTTAAAAAGACAAATTAAGCAAGGCATTTATTGCTATGAATCTGACGCTTGAACTGGTACCGCAAATATGGATTTATATAGCCTATTTCCTATTGTTGCCTGTCTTATTTCTAGTTTACTTTACTTTTCCAACAGCCTGGTTTAAAAAAAATTACAATATCTTTTTTGCCATAGAACTGTTTTTGATGGTACTTTGGTATATGAAAGCAGGTGTTCACGCCGGCATGTCATATCATTACTTAGGCGCCACATTATTGACCCTGATGTTCGGCTGGCAACTGGCTATTGTGGGGATCATGATACAGGTCATGATTCTGGTTATTATGGAAGCACTGCAATGGCAGGTTTTTGCTATTAATGTCTTTTTAATGGGAGTGATTCCGATTATCATCACCTCATTTATACTTTATCTGGTTGAACGCATAGAAAATAACCATTTTATTATTTATTTTTTCCTCGGCACCTTTATTAATGCAGCAGTGACCATTGCAAGCAGTGTTTATCTCACGTCCATGTTTATGGTGGCAGTTGATGCCTATAGTTATGACTATGTTACTTATGAATATACTCCCTATATATTTCTTATGATTTATCCTGAAGCTTTTTTGACGGGACTGGTCATGATCATTATGATAGTCAATTATCCACAGTGGGTACGCTCATTTGATGATCAGAAGTATCCCTATGGCAGTAAAGATTAGGCACTGGTATAATATGCAGCTGTTTCCATCTTCAGGTGTTGGAGTCCAATGGCATATATTACTGGCGTAGATTAAATCCAGTATTTTGCCTTTTGACTCCGACACCTCTATTTCTATTTATGGTCGGCACATCATCAGGTTGACTCAAGGCTTATCAGGATAAAAAATTATGGCAATTGTTGAGTTTGATCCGCAGCTCATTAAGCGATACGACAAAGCGGGACCACGTTATACCTCCTACCCGACAGCTGTGCAGTTTACTGAACAATATACGGCGGATAGC
>DAOVUE010000206.1 GCA_030632745.1 Pseudomonadota bacterium
AGGGGGATTGAGGGGGTTGCAAATCAACAACTTAAACCCCCTCAGTCCCCCTTTGAAAACAGGGAAGGCAAAAGCAAAACAGTTTTGGTACTTTAACAAATGCACCTTGGGGGTAATAAACTACCAAATCCCTTATTCTATATTCTGGATTTGTTCGCGCATTTGTTCTATTAGAACTTTCATATCAACTGATGCCTGTGTGGTCTGGCTTGATATGGATTTAGAACCCAGGGTGTTGGCTTCTCTATTAAGTTCCTGCATCACAAAATCTAAACGTCGTCCTTTAGCTATGGATTCGGAGTCGTTACTGTCCAGGATTCTGGCAATTTCATTTAAGTGAATATCGATTCGATCAAGCTCTTCATCCACATCTGCTTTCTGAGCAATAAAAACCATTTCCTGCTCAATACGATCAGTGTCCATTGCAGCTTTCAACGCTTCTAAGCGTTCTTCTAATCGCTGCCTCTGATAGTGCAGAATTTCAGGCATATTTTCTCTAACCTGTTCAATAACCTGATGCAGCTCAATACATCGTTGGGTAATGGTTTTCTCAAGTGCACTGCCTTCCCGTTCCCTGCCTGAATCCAATGCGGCAAGCACACTATCTAATTGCTCAAGAATATCTTTCTGCATTTGATCTATTGCTTCAGCACTATTGTCAAATGTTAATGAAGAATCCAGCACACCCGGCCAGTTTAAAATATCAACAGCATTCACCGGCGCTGCGTTATAAATAAGTTTATCTATTTCATGCAGACTTTTGGCTAGTTGGGCAGCCAAATCAGAATTAAAAGCTATTGGACTTTGTTTATCAGACTGCATCTGTATCTGTAGGCTTAAATCCAGTTTGCCGCGTTTTAATTTCTCTTTAATACGTGTTCTGACCGGGATTTCCATCATTCTTAACTCATCGGGCATTCTTATATTCATTTCCAGAAAGCGATGGTTAACACTACGCAGCTCGATTGAAATAGAACCCCATGATAGTTTTTCTTCTTGACGAGCATATGCCGTCATACTTTTAAGCATAATAGCTCCATTATTGCCAGAAAGATTGCGGAAGGTTAATAAATTGGTCAATATTGGTCAATTAAAGTTGAACCAGTCACAGATTGTAGCATAGTCGATAGTATTTCAGTATTTATCTTACTATAATAAAAATGTCATTAAAAACTTAAAAGTCTTCAGATGCTTATACAAGTCGCTTTTAGGACTTTAGAAAGTTCAATTTCGTAAAAGTCATTATCCCAGTGATTAGGCAATATGGAATACGTAATTATGGAACATATAGTAACCCCTTTGCCCAGAGGCACTCAAGTTGATGAATATATCATCGACAGTGTATTGGGCGGCGGCGGGTTTAGTATTGTTTATAATGCACACTTATTCTCTGATGAAAAACAGACGGTTATTATTAAGGAGTATATGCCAAAAAAAATGGCAACTCGTATTAATAAAATAGAAGTGACCAGTCTGAATCCTTCTTCTCCTGAATCTTATAACAAAGGACGAAAACTATTTTTTCAGGAAGCAAAAACGCTTGCTTCTCTTAAGCACCCCAATATAGTCGATGTTACTAATTTTTTTCAAACCAATGGCACTGCCTATATGGTAATGAAAGATGAAAAAGGAGTGAATTTACAGGATTATATACATAAGCATCATGGACAGCTCAGTGAAAAATTACTTCGTACCGTTTTTCCTCAATTACTTTCCGGAATAAAATTACTGCATGACAAAGGTTTATTGCATCTGGATATTAAACCCAGCAATATTCATTTGCGCCCGGGCGGCAGACCCTTAATATTAGATTTTGGTGCTGTGAGAGAGAAAATGAAAACCCGTTTATATGAAGCCCGTGTGGTAGCTACTGCAGGATTTGCCCCTATAGAACAGACCAAAGAACGGGGTTATATGGGACCATGGACGGATATTTATGCGATTGGAGCAACCATGAGAAGTTGCATTGAGGGCAAACCTCCACCACCTGCAGGTGAACGTCATGAATATGACACAATGAAACCAGCACAGATACTCTACAAAAAAAATTATAGTGCAATGTTATTAAAGGCTATTGACTGGGCAATGGAATCCGATCCCCAGTCCCGCCCTCAAAGCTGTGATGAGTTACTGGATAGTATAAAAAACCTGCCGGATATTGATATTAAAGAACCGCAGTCGTTTTTAGAAAAATTAAATATTAAACGCTTTCTTAGTGGCTTATCTCCCGGAAAATTTAAGTGACTTAGAAGCCATGCCTTCCCCCCTTGAGGATGTTATAATCACGTTTTTTTACATTATTTTACAGGAAGCATTTTATGAGCGGTTCTATTCGTCCCAGTGGTCGTGCCAATGATGAGCAGCGTGTGGTCAACATCACTCGTAATTACACTAAACATGCTGAGGGATCGGTATTAATTGAAAGTGGTGAAACTAAAGTATTATGTACCGCGTCGGTTGAAAGCCGGGTACCCGGTTTTTTAAGAGGTAAAGGGCAGGGTTGGGTAACTGCAGAATATGGTATGCTGCCGCGTTCTACAAACAGCAGAATGCGTCGTGAATCCTCTGCTGGAAAACAAAGTGGCCGTACTATGGAAATCCAGCGTCTGATTGGCCGTTCATTACGCGCAGTTATTGATCTGGAAGCTTTGGGAGAACACACTATTACTCTGGATTGTGATGTCATTCAGGCTGATGGCGGCACTCGTACGGCTTCTATTTCCGGTGCTTATGTTGCTCTGGCAGATGCTGTTAATTATATGCTTGAAAAACAAATGATTAAGAAAAATCCCATGCACGGGCAGGTCGCTTCTATCTCCGTGGGTATTTATAATGGACTGCCGGTACTGGATCTGGATTATGCAGAAGATTGTAATGCTGAAACTGATATGAATATTGTTATGAATGAAGCGGGTGGCTTTATTGAAGTACAGGGGACAGCTGAAGGTCATGCTTTTCAGCCCGATGAATTGAATGCCATGCTGGAGTTGGGTAAACAGGGTATTCTGCATTTAATTGAAAAACAAAATGAAGCTTTGAACTAAAAGGACAGGAAAGATAATGGGATTGGATAAAAAAATTGTTCTGGCCAGCGGAAATAAAGGTAAGGTCAGAGAGTTTGTAAAAATGTTTACTGATCTGGGGCTGGATATTGTTCCTCAGACTGAATTAGGCGTTGGTGATGTAGCTGAAACAGGAACGACCTTTGTTGAAAACGCGATTATTAAGGCACGTTATGCGGCACAAATAACAGGCATGCCGGCAATTGCTGACGACTCGGGTATTGAGGTTGATTATTTAAACGGCGTACCCGGTATTTATTCAGCCCGTTACTCTACTTTAGATGATAGCTTTAAAGGCAGTGGCGAATCTGTTGATGCCAATAATAATCTAAAATTACTGGATGCTTTAAAGGATGTTGAAGATGAGGCACTTCGCACGGCCCGTTATCAATGTATTCTGGTTTATATGCGTCATGCCGCTGATCCTACCCCTATTATATGTCAGGCCGCCTGGGAAGGTATTATTATGCGTGAACAGGTGGGTGACAATGGTTTTGGTTATGATCCCTTATTCTGGGTGCCGGAATATAAAATGTCATCAGCTCAACTTGATCCGGAAATTAAAAATGGCATGAGCCATCGCGGCAAGGCACTACGCCTTCTGCATGATGAATTAACCCGTCTGTATCAATAGTTTTTTGATTAGTGTATACATTTCGTGCAGCTCAACAATCCGATCTTGAAAATGTATTAAAATTTCCTTTAAACAGGACTGAATTGTTTTATTTCTTCCCTTCTGCTGCCTATCCTCTGACCCTGGAACAGCTTGAAAAACAGCTTTCCAGTCGTCATGAATCGATAATCATGCTGGAAGATGAACAGCTTGTCGGTTTTGCTAATTTTTATAATGTGGAAAAACACAATATTGCTTTCATCGGCAATGTGATTATAAAACCGGATAAAAGAAGATTAGGCTTAGGTCAGAAGTTACTGCAGCAAATGATCAATAATGGTTTTACAAAACTACAGCTTAAAGAAGTTCATTTATCCTGTTATCAGGACAATATTCCGGCCTTATCTTTTTATAAAAAAATAGGTTTTAAAGCTTATGCCAAAGAAGAACGCCTGGATTTTAATGATCTGCCAACGCAATTAATTCACATGCGAATCAGTAAGGGACTTGGCATTTACCTCGGTGCCCCTTGAGGGTATTAAAGTACCAATACTGTTATGCTTTTGCCTCCCCTTTCTACCAAAAGTAGGTGCCCTGAGGCGAAGAAAGGGGGAAGCTAAGAGCAAAAAAACTGGTATTTCAATTAATACCGAATCCCTTACCCCAGCTTATCCTGTGTTAACTAATGAACGAGCGTCTTCTAATACTTCATATAAGAGTGTATCAGGAATTGTTTGTGCCTGACTTAAACTCAT
>DAOVUE010000091.1 GCA_030632745.1 Pseudomonadota bacterium
ATCGTCGTCATTCCTGCATGCTTCTAGCAGGAATCCATCATGCACAATAGATTCCCGATAAAAAGCCTGCCCCTAGCGAATGCAGGGGACTTCGGGAATGACGTTGTTAATGAAATGAAAGTGTAAACCGAGCAATGAAGGATGCCACAAAATGTATAACAAACTTCATCAATTCTGGACCGCCTCTATATCCAGGCAACTCATGTTGGGTATCGCATTAGTTCATGCCGTTTTAATGAGCATATTTGTATTTGATATTGTTTCACGTGAAAGAACATTTCTGACAGAGCAAAGTAAGCAGCATGCTTCTGCACTGGTCAAAACACTCGCCGCTAATGGAACTTCCTGGGTGTTAGCCAGAGATTTTATTGGTATGGAAGAGGTGATTAAGTCCCAATCAGTCTATCCCAATTTACGTTACGCCATGTTTATAGATTTAAATGCCAGGGTTTTAGGCTATACCGAGCGTGAAAAAGTCGGCCTTTATGTCAACGATAGTATCTCTCAAAAACTATTCAAAAGTCATGCTCTGAATGGTGGGGAGCAGCAAACTATTATATTAGTTGATAATCCATCTCTTATTGATCTAGCCTATCCTATAGTAGTGGATAAAAAACACATTGGCTGGGCTCGTGTTTCTATCAGCCTCTCAGAAATAAGTCATAACCTGAAAATAGTGACCCGAAAGGGCTTATTGTATACCCTTCTCGCTATTCTAACCGGATTAATTTTCGCCTATTTTATGGCCAGAGGACTCACTTCTGATATTAACAGATTAACTCAATTTACTGATAAGGTTATCAAAGGAAAAAGAAAAGTCAATCTCAGCCTGAATCGCCATGATGAACTGGGAAAAATGGCTGAAAATATAGAGATGATGGTTATAGCACTACAAAAAAAGGAATTGCAGGCACAGTCTTCCTACCGGGAAAAATCTAACTTTCTCAGTACCATCAGTCATGAAATAAAAACACCTTTAAATTCTATTGTTGGAGTTTCTCAGTTATTACGCAGTGAATTTAAAAATCCCACCATGGAGCAGAAAGAATCTTTAGATATTCTACAGGTCTCAAGCAATAATCTTCTTAATCTGGTAATGAATATCCTTAATTTCTCCAAACTGGACAGCCGCTCAGTACAAGTTAATCAATCCATTTTTGATTTATATGATCTTATTCAACAAATTATTAAACAATTAACATTGCAGCTCAAACAGAAAAAAATACAATTAGTCATTGATATTGATAAAAAGGTCCCGGATTTATTAACGGGTGATATGCTCAAACTTTCGCAGATTTTATCAAACTTACTTAATAATGCGATTAAATTTATGCCTCTTCACAGCGCTAAACAGCCTCTTATTAAGCTTAGCATTTCTTCTGTTAAAACAACTGCTTCAGATACAATCCTTTTATTTATCGTTAAAGATAATGGCATCGGTATTGCTGAACAGAAAATTCCAACTATTTTCAATTTATTTACTCAACTGGATGACTCCTCTACACGCTTACACAATGGTGTTGGTTTAGGCCTTAATATCGTTAAATCATTAGTTGACTTATTAAACGGTCATATCAGGGTTGAATCCAGTATCAATAAAGGCACATCATTTTTTGTGCAGCTGGCCTTCAAAAGTGTTGATAATGCTAAACAGATATCTCATAATGAAGCTATTAATCCATTCTCTGAGCAGGAATTATTAGAAAAAGGTTTCTCAACGCAAGACGAACAGCTCAACAAAAAACTCACAGTCAATAAGCTAAAAAAATTAGAACAGGCTATACCACAATTGTGGACTTCAGTTCAGCAAAGCAACATTGACATGTTCGATCATTTTAAATTAATTAAAAAAATTATTACCCCGGTTTATCCTGCTGATACTATCGATAAATTGGAATTTGATCTGGAAAATCTAAACACTGAAGAGATTAAACAATCGCTGATAGAACTATCAAAGCATTTTGAAATTAGCTTTCTTTAACCTTGCATATGAAGTATAACAAAGAGAAAAGCCTAAGCTATGATAAGGGATGAGGCAGAAATTAAAGTACCAATATTGCGCAGGATTGTTGTTTGTAGTTTTTATTTCAATGTCGGGCGCATAGTCAGTCTATGTAACCAAAGTTGAAATGAAAAATACAGGCAACAGGTCAAGCAAGATTGGTACTTTAATAAATGCATCATTCCTAAGGGATAGGTATGTATAAGATTTTATTAGTTGATGATGTTATCAGCAATATCAAGATTTTATCAAAGGGATTGCCTAAGGATCTTTATACTGTTTTTTTTGCTCTTAATGGTAAAAAGGCACTGGAACTCGTTATTCAGGAACAACCTGATTTGATTCTGCTGGATATCATGATGCCCGAAATGGATGGTTATGAGGTTTGCAAACGGCTTAAACAGGATCCTGACAGCAGAAACATTCCTGTTATTTTTGTCACCGCCAAAGATAGTCCCTATGATGAAGCCTATGGACTGAAAATCGGTGCAGTTGATTATATAAGCAAACCGATTAACCTGCTGGTTCTTAACGCTCGTGTTTTAACTCATTTAAAACTTAAAGAAAAAGAACAGCAGCTGCGCCTTTTATCAATGCATGATGGTTTAACGGGTATTGCTAATAGACGTTATATGGATAAATGGCTTAAACAATCCTGGCAACTCAGCAAACGTGCTCAAAAAAAAATATCTCTCATTATGATCGATATTGATTTTTTCAAACAATATAATGATCATTATGGACATCTTGCGGGTGATGACTGTCTAAAGCAGGTTGCCGAAAGTTTGTCACAGAACATTACCCGTTCAAGCGACTTAATCGCCCGTTATGGCGGTGAAGAATTTGCCTGTATTTTATCAGCAACTGAGCAGACAGGGGCAGAAAAAATGGCTCATAAGCTCAGACAGAACATAGAGGAATTAAACATACCGCATTTGGCTTCTCGCATCGCTGATCATATTACCATTAGCCTTGGCGTAGCCTGTTTATGTCCTAGACAAATATCTTCTGAACACAAGCTAATTGAACTGGCTGACAATGCATTATATCTTGCAAAACATCAGGGACGAAATCGTATTGTCTGTTCTTCTGATAACTAGAAAATTCATTTTATACGTAGAAACCGAGAGTCGTCATTGTATAATTACCTAGGGGCCTTTTTTCTTATATAGACTAAACTTTTATTCAGAGGGGGAAGGAAAATGATAAAAAAATATTCTAAATATCTTTTATTAAATCTCATAAAAATATCCGTAATATCTGCTCCATTCTGCACTCTTAATGCACATGCTGAACATGCAGATAAATTTAATTTTCTTATGGCGGAAGCCAATCATCATATTAATCAGACGCATGATGATTTATCTGCTAACAGCATTTCTTCCAATCATGAAATGAAGCAGCGCTTTACTTCCTGGGAACATCTTATTTATCATAATGCAGATAAAAGCAATATCGAAAAAGTAAAATTAGTGAATGATTTTTTCAATCAAATGACCTGGGTAGCGGATAAAAAATTGTGGAACAAGAAGGATTATTGGGCAACACCCATAGAGAGCCTGATACGTAATGCAGGTGATTGTGAAGATTTTAGTATTGCTAAATATTTTACTCTTTTAGCACTTGATATCCCGATTGATAATTTGAGAATCAATTATGTCAAAATGCCGGATCAACAAAACCACATGGTTTTAAGTTATTATTATTCTGCAACGGACGCTCCCTTAATACTTGATAATTTTAATAAATCATTATTAAAAAAACATCAACGACAAGATCTCACCTTTTTATTCAGCTTTAATAGTAAAAATTTATGGTTATCCAATCATAAAAAACTTTCTCTTGATAGTAAAAATACCATTAATCAATGGACAAACATGATGAAGCGAATAGAAAAGGAACAAGGCTAAGGGATTTCATCTTATGTATAAACCGAAATAAAGTCTCGTATTATTACGAACAGTATTTATTCAATATTTCATTTAAACTTATACCATACTTAATGAAAAGTTAAACCACTGGTATAAATAATTAAAAGGAATAGAACAATGAAAACTTTAAAAACATTATTAACTGCTACTGTCTTTGTTTCAGCTGCAATAAGTGCAAACGTACAGGCTTATGACGCTGAAGCAGTTTCTGAGAGTCCTCTGTCAAGTTTAATTTATGAGGACACATCCATTATATACAGCACGACTACCCAGCAAAGCAGTTCTCCACAAGGCATTTTAAGCTATGGTGATAATCATAATAATAATATTGTCTGGAGTACTGAATTTGAACAATATGTTAATCCGGCTGATTTTGAACTTGATCAAATCGTTGACGTCAATAGTGTTAATCGACTGATGAACGAGCAACCCACTGCTGCAGGATCAATGACTTCTGATGGTATATTCATATTTAATGAACTGGCGGGTGAATATCAACTGCAATAGGACATCAGCTGTTTTATTTGTTCATAGAGTCCAGTACACTTACACCTACTGGACTCAAACTAAGGACTTCAACTTTATCACCACTTATACGCCATGTTAAATCATAATCATAAATCGTAGTTGAATATGATTTTTCAATGTTTTTAAAATAATAAGGGCGATGATCTATGGCTAATAATTGCTCAATAAACAGTTTTATGCGTGGATATTTTTTTATGGCTTGTGCACATTCCACTTCAGCTTCTTTGGAAAACAGGACCGAAAACAGCTTTTCTTTAATCTGATCGGTAAATCCTCCTTTTGCATCGGGAATGCTGTCACTATAGGGAAGATAAGGTTTGATATCTATAATAGGTGTTTTATCCAGTAAGTCAGCACCTTTTATATGAATCAATAAGCTGGAACCCTTTTGTTCAATAGTATCAAGTTCTACCAGCGATAAACCAATAGGATTAGGTCGATAACTGGCACGGGTCGCAAACACGCCAAAACGCTGCTTCCCATTCAGGCGCGGAGGATTGACGGTTGAACTCCAGCCTTTATCCACATGGCGGTGAAAAATAAAATTGATCCACAGGTGTGAAACCCCCTCCCGACCTCTGTCAACTGCAGCTGCAAGATATGTCGTGAATAATTCTATACAGGCCGTTGCTTCTGTCACCAGACGTGCTTGTCTGGGAATAGCAAATTTATCTTTATAACAGGAATGTACGATACCTATAGCATCAAATGTATACTGCATAGAGGAGCCTTCTTCAATCGAATCAGGGTTTAGGCAGGGCATTAGCCAGGCGACGGGTTTCCTTTAATAAGTCTGCAGTCGAATGACCAAGACAGGTAAAATGCCCCATTTTACGTCCATTCCTGGCCTCTCTTTTACCATACAAATGCAGTTTTACATCCGGATTGGACAGCAATTGCGACCAGTCGGGTTCGCCATTAGACCAGATATCACCCAAAATATTAAACATAACAACGGGGGATAATAAATCCACACTGCCTGCCGGTAAGCCGCATAACATCCTCACCTGCTGTTCAAATTGTGATGTTTTGCAGGCATCAATAGTATAGTGCCCGCTATTATGCGGTCGTGGTGCAACTTCATTAATTAATAGACGATCATCCACAGTATAGAAAAATTCAACAGCCATAACGCCGCAATAATTCAGTTTGTCTGAAAATACTGAAGCCTCATTGATGGCTTTATCTAAAAGTCTTTTAGGCAGGATGGCTGGTACAACTGTGTATTCAAGAATCCCGTTAACATGATGATTTTCTCCCACCGGATAACAGCTGATGACACCATCGACTCCTCGTGCCAGAACAACTGAAACTTCAGTTTTTAAGTTCACTTTTTGTTCTAAAACACAATGCACTGAACCCATGGATTCAAATGCTGTTACTGCTTCATCAAGATTATTAACAATAGCCTGACCTTTACCATCATAGCCAAAACTGGCCACTTTCAATATGGCAGTACCTGCAATTTGTGTTAAAGCAAACTCTAAATCATCTTTCTCATAAATGGGAAAAAATGCTGCTGTTTCAAAGCCGTTATCAGCCAGGAATGTTTTTTCAGCAATGCGATTCTGTGCCACTTCAACTGCTGCCGAAGAAGGTCTCACGGGTATCGATTGCTCTAATTTTTTCAATGTTGCAGCGGGTATGTTTTCAAACTCAGTGGTCACTGCATCACAATTATTAACTAGTTGTTCCAATGCCCATTGATCACTATACGACGCATGAATGTGTTCATCCGCAATTCTTCCCGCCGGGCTGTCGGGATCAGGATCAAGTACAATAACATGATAACCCATAGCATGAGCAGCCATAACAAACATTCTTCCCAACTGCCCGCCGCCCAACATGCCCAGAGTTTTTCCTGGTAAAATCATGACAAATACCTCGTAAACAAATTTCCAGCTATACGCTTAATCCTAAATTAATTAGTTGAATCGTAGCGAGGATGACTACCAAGAGTAGGCTTCCGCAGTAGATTTAACTGATTTGTTTAGGTTAACAGGGCAGTTCCATATTAAGAACCGTTTGTGCCTGCTTCTCTCTAAATGCCTGTAGTTTATCAGCTATTACATTATCTTCAATAGATAAAAGTGATGCTGCGTACAAACCGGCATTCGCCGCCCCTGCTTCACCAAT
>DAOVUE010000281.1 GCA_030632745.1 Pseudomonadota bacterium
ACTGTTTTTGTGCTATTAGTTTTTTTTCTAGAGGATCATCATTCATTATTATCGTAACAATAGTGTATCACGAGCCGAATCAACTCGCGATTTTAGCATAGTATTTTATTTAGTGGGAGCAAATAGTTTAAAAAACAACCCGATCATAGATCCAGTAAAGACCGATTAAAGCAATGCTCAGAGAACCTGGAATCACCACAGTGTGACGATATTTCTGGTCATTGGCCAGATGCCTGCGGACTCCATAAATAAGCACCAGATAGGCCATTAATATAATTGCCAGCTGAGCAATTTCAACACCCACATTAAAGCTGATCAATGCAGTAACAAAATCATTCTCAGGCATACCAAAATCTGATAGTACACTGGCAAAACCCAGTCCATGCAATAGACCAAAGCCAAAGACTATAAATAATCGACTTTTATGTAATTTTGGTGACACTATATTTTCTATTGCGATAAAAGCAATGGATAAGGCGATTAGAGGTTCAACAATATTAGCAGGGAGGTTAATCATACCGTTCATGGACAAGCCCAGCGTGATAGTATGAGCGATGGTAAACATAGTAACCTGCCATAACAGAGGTCGCAGATGAGTACTGAGTAGAAAAATACCTAAAATAAAGAGTATGTGATCCAGACCTTTGGGCAGGATATGCTCAAAACCTGAAACAAGATAAGTAGCAATAATTTGTAAAATACTTTGCTGAGTAAAGACTTCTGTCAAGGAAAACGGCTGACTGACTTTATCATCTCTCAGCCATTGCCAGGCTGACCAATGCCACTTTTCATTAGCTTCATCCACCTGTCGCACCCGAACGGCATTATCACCAAAGCTCATGGGATAGTACCAGGTCAGGGATTGTGCAGTGACGGGAGCCTTCCCTTGAAGAAGAATAGTACTGATTCTAGGGACTTTAACATAGCCTGGTTCCGGTATTTCCACAGAGCTGATATGAAACTGGCCTGCGGTTCCATCAAAAGAAAGCTTGACCTGCTGATAAAATTCTTTTTCAAATGCTTGAAAAGATTCCAGCAGCTGCTCCCCGGGTAAAACCCTTAAATCATCATAGGCTTTGGCATTGGGTGAATCTTTAGTATTTTTGTAGCGACTATTAATACCCGTAAGCAGTGCTTCAATACTGGCACGGATTTCAATTTTAAAACTACCATTGGTATTAACACTGATTTCAACTAAAGCCGGTTTAACAATATCAGCAGTGACAGGGAAGGAGCTTAGGAGTATAACTAGAAGCAGAAATGGAGAAAAAATAAGTTTATTGCACATACACCTTTTATGCCTTTGCCGAATGTGGTGAATGAATTATACCATCATACGGCTAAAACAAATCAATTTCTTATTTTTTGATTAGAGCCATCAGCCCCGCTAAGAGCCATCAGCTGGATTCAAATTGTTTCCTTTCTTCAATCAGGCTGTCAATCAAAGATAAAACTTCATCACTATTTTCTTCTGTCAGTTTAAAATAGTCTATTATTTGCGCTTGTATCGCCGTATCGTGCTGCCATTCATTTTTTACGATAATATCAATAACCTGGTGGATATTATGATGCACACCATGATGAGGTGTTTTTAGTTTAGTATAAGCCGGTAGATGACTATACTGTGCACCTCCTGTTCCTTCCTGATTCACCAGCCATTGGCCAAAACGACAATTTGCATCATCAACAAGCACATCTCTGGCCTCTTGTGAGTCGGCTCCTACTTCTAAAGTTCGATACGCTTTTTGAATATAAACTATATGATCCACCTTTGCCAGAGTACCATAACTTGACAAACGTGCCTGACTTACTACTGACAGAGTATTTTGTGCTATTTCTGTAAAACGTGAAAAACTTTTTTCAAACTGATTGACGACTGTATGTGATTCCTGAGAAAGCTGGTTCATTTTCTCAGTATCATCAAAAATAGTCGTACTGGAATCGACTAATAGTGTAATAATACGAGTAATATTATCAGTAGCTTCTTTGGTATCAACAGCCAATTTTCTTACCTCATCAGCAACCACTGCAAAACCTCTACCCGCTTCCCCGGCTCTGGCGGCTTCAATAGCAGCATTTAATGCCAATAAGTTAGTTTTATCGGCTACACCGGCAATAAAAGAGGTGACTTCAGTAATCTCTTTACTGGCCTGATTCAGAGTTTGAGTTGAACCACGCATGGTTTCTATGGAAGAAATTAACTGACTGATATTATTCAGAACTTGTTTGACGGTTTGTTCACTCTTTTTTGCAGTTTCCGCTGATTCCACTGAAGAAGCTTCAACCTGAGCCATTTCAGAAGCCATTAGACTGAGATCAGACTGATTTTTTTTCAAATTCATTAATAATTTTTCATTACGGATAGAATCCAGCTCAAATAACATCTTATCTTTTTGCTTTTTCCAGTGGCCTTCTTCCATATTCCGCACACTGTGATCAATTTCTTTCAATATAGATGAAAACGTACCATGCAGACCTATAGGAAAAGTAGTACGATAAAATTTCTCATTCCAGACATGATCAAAAACAGTGGAAACTTCACGCATAAAAGTTTCCATTTGATCCAGTGTGTCATTGAGTGAAAGTGCTATTCCATTTAATTGGGTTTTTACTGCATAATTAACGGGGAAAACCCGATCTTCTAATTTTCCCTGTGAAATATTATTCGCTACTCTTTGCAGCGAGTCTTCCATATTATTCTTATAGTCATTAATTTTGGCCTGTACAAATAAAAGCAATGCCCCTAAAACTAATAAAATAATAAACACCGGATCAAGTCCATAACGGATCATCGCATACACAGGCCCGGTAAAAATAATGATGGCAATAAAGAGTCTGATACTTGATGCATTAAAGTGATAAAGCAAATTGTTCATAACCAACCCCCTGTTGTTCCAGTTTTTCTAATAATAGGCTGGTTGAGGCATCAATCGCATTTTTTGCACCTGCATTTTTTTCAGCCATCAGCATTTCCCGGTAAAGAGGAGTAACCACATCAATTGCTGCTTGTGATGCCTTGCGTCTTACAGAATAATAGCATATAACCCGATTATTATTATCAAAACTAGGGGTTACATTGGCAAAGACCCAATAAAAACTACCATCTTTGGACATATTTTTTACATAGCCATTAAATTCTTTTCCTGCCTTCAGAGTTTGCCATAATAGATGAAAGACCGCTCTGGGCATATCAGGATGACGAATAATATTGTGCTGGGTATTAAATAATTCATCCTGGCTATAGCCTGAAAATTCAATAAAAATTTTATTTGCATAGGTAATACGACCTTTCAGGTCAGTTTTTGAAACAATAAAATCATTATCTCTCATTAGCCGTTCTTTTTGCGTCGGTTGAATATTTCTTTTCATTATTGTTATTGAGTTATCTCAACTCCCCCTTCAAATTCCACAATCCCGTAATATTCCTGAAATGGAGATCACGCCTGATTAATTTTATCGGCAAAGAGAGTAAAAAACTTTATTGTTTTTGTTATTATTATTTGTGCGGTATGGGTGTTTTATAAATACATCTGTGTTTCCTGTGAGCTTGTCCGGGAATGGATACCGTAGCGAGGGAAAGCTGTTTTGCACCCAAAGGATATAGCAAAGTCAGATTTTGCTATCATTTTAGGCGAATAGTTGCCCTATTCTCTTAATTAAAGAGCAGGAAAATGATGGTAAAAT
>DAOVUE010000252.1 GCA_030632745.1 Pseudomonadota bacterium
AAGAGTATTATTCTGAGCTTGAAAAAGCAGCAAAGAACGGCCTCAATATCAATAGCTGGCTCAATTATTTTTCTGATACAGTCAAGATTGCTCAGGATATAGCAAAGAAAGAAGTTGATTTTGTTTTAAATAAAACGCGATTTTATGCTTCATTTGCTGAAAAATTAAATAAAAGACAAGCCAAAATGGTGGCTCGCATTTTTTCTGCAGGGCGCAAAGGTTTCGAAGGTGGGATATCCACTCATAAATATGAGTCCATAACTAAATGTTCAAACCGGACAGCAAGTCGAGATTTATCTGATTTATTAGAAAAAGGAATAATCACTTTGCTTCAAGGAGGAGGAGGAAGATCCACACGTTATGAGCTGGTAATAGTCAAAAGTAGAAATCTAGTAATTTAGCGAGGTACTTGCAAAACTGCTCTTAGCTTCCCCCTTTTTTACCTCGGTGCCCGTATGGGTAAAGGGGGATTGAGGGGGGGGTTAGTAACTAATTATATTTCAACAAGTTACAATCCCCCCCTCAATCAATGGCATTCACTTAAGTTTTTTTAGTTAAATCAGTTGGTTAACCTATTTTGACAAAACCATTAAAATATGTATTGTGGTTCAACCACTAATTTTTTCTGATATTTTTAATCATGCATAAAAACACTATAATATCAAACACATATAACCTATTGAACTTAAACATAATTCTTAAGTGAATGCCATTGATCCCAACCTCCCCCTCAGAAGGCAGAGGGGTTCAGTTCCTCCCCCCTAGTCTTTTTTAGGAGGAGGTTAGGTGGGGGGTGCTCCTGCTCTTGATCTTTCGCCCCTTAGAGAGGGAATGACGTCAGAGTGATTTGGAGGGTGGGCTTATATTTCAGGGGTTTGTGAAAACACGGATGTTTTCACTTAAGCGAGGCATGGATGCCCTTGAAGCGTCCCCTGAAATATAAGCCCACCCTCCAAAGCACGTATTGCCAAGCACCATTCCCGAACGACTCCTATGGTTGTTATTCTGTTATATAAAAAAAGATGAATTTAAAAAATATTTAATCTTTTGTGATGGGATTGTAGTATAGTCGGTATTATTTTTAGTTCTGATTACAAATAAATAAATTTATAATCCATGCCAAAACTTAGTGTAAAAAAACTTAATATCGCAGCAATTCTACCTGATTTATCCCAATCATTTGATTTTACGGTGCTGCCGGGCTGTTGTATGGGTATTACTGGGCCTTCAGGGATTGGCAAGTCGGTGTTATTAAAAGCATTAGCCGATATGCTTCCGCATGAGGGTGAAGTTTTTCTTGATGATATTGCCTGTCAAACCATTCCTGCACCGCAATGGCGCAGCCGGGTCAGCTTATTACCGGCTGAAAGTCAGTGGTGGTGTGAAACAGTGGGAGAACATTTTTCGCATTTTGATCAGCTACTTTTTGAATCTCTGGGCTTTAATGAAGAGGTACTGGATTGGCAGGTAATTCACTTATCCAGTGGTGAAAAACAAAGACTGGCCTGTATCCGGGTTTTAATGAATGAGCCTGAAGCGTTGCTGTTAGATGAGCCTACTGCCAATCTGGATAAAACCAATCGAATTAAACTGGAAAGTGTTATTTATGCTTATCAGCAGAAACATCAGATTCCAATACTATGGATCAGCCATGATCAGGAGCAGCTTAATCGAGTCAGTCAGTCTTTATTAATTTTAAATAAGCATTCTTATGAAGTTTGTGACACTCTGGCTTTACAAGATCTTGTGGTACAAGAACCTTCTTTAAAAATACAAGGAAGCAGCTGATGATTCATTTAACACCCTGGGATCTGTTAATTGCTTCAGTGCTGGTTATTCTGCTGGCCATTACCAGTCTCATGCTGCAGTTAAATATCGCTAAGCAGCTTATTATTGCAGCCATTCGAAATGTCATTCAATTACTCTTAATAGGCCTTATTCTTAAGCTGATTTTTAATAGTAATAATTTGTACCTGTTAGGCACTATTGCAATGATTATGCTGTTAGTCGCAGGATTTGAAATTAATGCACGACAAAAATACCCGCTGAAACGCTGGATAGGCTGTAAAATCGGCACCAGTGCCTTGTTTATATCCTCATTTGCCATGGCCTTTATGACTCTGGTTGTTATTGTAGCACCCACCCCCTGGTATACCCCACAATATGCTATTCCTTTATTGGGTATGTTATTGGGCAATACCATGAATGGCATTTCACTGGGAATGGATAAATTAAATCAGTCGGTTTATCAGCAAAGGCTGATCATTGAACAACGTTTGATGCTGGGACAGGATTGTCATGAAGCCATTAAAGATATTCGCGCAGAAAGTGTCCGCACTGGAATGATCCCTATTATTAACTCAATGGCCATCGCTGGTCTGGTCAGCCTGCCGGGAATGATGACGGGGCAGATCCTGTCAGGAACTCCCCCGGTTGAAGCGGTTAAATACCAGATACTTATCTTTTTTCTTATTTCATCCGGAACAGGCTTTGGTATTATGCTGGCGGTATGGATGATAGCCAAACGCCTATTTGATGACCGCCAACGTCTAAATCTGGATATTCTGCGCATTAAATCTTAAAATAGTTTAACAAAATATCGGGAAACAGACATGAATGGTGATGATTTAGCTGCTTTTGAGGCAGAACTTGGTTTTGATACACTGGCGATAAGAGCGGGCTATCAAAGAACCCATGAGGCTGAACATAATGAAGCCATTTTTCCCACGTCCAGTTATGTTTATAATTCTGCGGCTCAGGCTGCGGCTCGATTTTCCGGTGATGAGCCGGGTAATATTTATTCCCGTTTTACCAATCCTACTGTGCGTACTTTTGAAAATCGTCTGGCTGCCTTAGAAGGTGCAGAGAGTTGTGTGGCCACCTCATCGGGTATGGCGGCAATTATGAGCACTTGTCTGGGTTTATTAAAGACTGGTGACCATATTGTCTCTTCCAGAGCTATTTTTGGCTCTACTGTGGTGTTATTTAATAATTATATGGCCAGGTTTGGTGTTGCGACGACTTATGTTGATTTGACTGATTTATCCGCCTGGGAAGCCGCTATTCAGGATAATAGTAAAATTTTATTTTTAGAAACCCCTTCCAATCCATTAGTGGAAATTGCTGATCTGAAAAAACTGTCTGAGCTGGCACATCGATATGATTGTCTATTGGTGGTTGATAACTGCCTCTGCACACCGGCTTTACAAAAGCCTCTGGCGTTAGGGGCTGATGTGGTTATTCATTCTGCTACTAAATATCTTGACGGGCAGGGCAGAGCTGTGGGTGGAGCCGTATTAGGTTCTAAAGAACTGGTGGGCGATGAGGTGTATGCGGTACTGAGAACCACCGGCCCTACTATGAGTCCGTTTAATGCGTGGATATTTTTAAAAGGTCTGGAAACCCTGAACCTGAGAATGAAGGCACATTGTGAAAACACACTGCAGCTGGCGCAATGGCTGGATGATCATCCTGCAGTGGATAAGGTTCATTATCCCGGTCTTGAAGGTCATCCCGGTTATGCTTTAGCGCTTCAGCAGCAAACAGCATTTGGTGGATTATTGTCGTTTGAATTAAAAAATAATACCCGGGAGAATGCCTGGCAGGTGGTTGATCATACCCGTTTATTATCTATCACTGCTAATCTGGGCGATGTAAAAACAACTATTACTCATCCTGCTACCACGACTCATGGTCGAGTGCCAGTTGAAGAGCGGGAAAAATCAGGCATTAGTGATGGTTTATTACGTATTGCTGTAGGACTGGAATCCATTGCAGATATTAAAAATGACCTGCAGCGCGGTTTGAGCAGCCTTTGACCGGACTTTTAGTGGAGCAGCCGGTAGCATGCCTATAGCGGATAAAAGCGGTATGCTTGAATACTGTCGTTATAACGATCC
>DAOVUE010000161.1 GCA_030632745.1 Pseudomonadota bacterium
CCTCGATGGGTGGCAATGTATCTGGCACAGGACATAGCCGCAGCTAAACTTAAAGAAATTGCTGAACTATTTGGCTTAAAAAATGTCGGCAGTATCCCAACGACCATTAAAAAATTAAAGTGTCTACTGGATAAAGATGAAGTGTTATCGAATACAATTAATAAAATGATTAGTGAATATGATATTTAACCCCTTTACTCTTTAAATAACTCAGTTGGATCGCACCCCAAGGGCACTTCCTTCGGGGCGTAGCGTGAATGACTAAGGTGCGGTAGCTGTTCCACGGTTGAAAGATGACATTTATCCTTCTTTTAATTATGATACCAACATTAGTACAAGTCGCGTGCGGTCTGTGAAACCAACTGAGAATACGACATGAACTTATCCAGTTCAGAAATCCTGCTGATGCCTGTTTTTATGTTCCTACTGATGCTGGGGTTGGGTTCAACGCTTTCTGCAAATAGTTTTTGTCAGCATCTGAGACAACCGGTGCCTGCTATAATTGGGCTGGTCAGCCAATATGGCTGGATGCCACTGACTTCTCTTATACTGGCTCTGACGCTGGATTTGTCTCCCCCGATAGCTCTGGGACTCATTATCACCGGTTGTGTGGCAGGTGGACCTATCTCAAACTTCTTCACTTACATCGCACGCGGTGATTTGACACTCAGTGTTTCTATGACAGTCATTTCAACCTTGAGCGGATTTGTGATGATCCCTCTGATGTTGTTAATCTATACGGTCCCATTTATTGGTGCAACAGGAAACAGTAACCTGGAGATTCCTCACGTTAAAATAATTGCAACATTGCTGGTCATTATTGTACCGGTTGCTCTTGGGATGGCATTACGTCGCCGCAGTCTTATCTGGGCGCGACGGATGGAGCGTGCCGGTTCTATCGCAGGTTTTGCGATGATCGCCGTTATAATCGCTGGTATCCTGTTACGCCATAGTGATACCTTGATGCAAACCGACATCAGTATATATCTTGCGGGCTTGCTTCTTGCGCCGACAGGTTTTGTACTTGGCTATCTCAGTGCATTGGCAATGGGCCTGGCGGGACCGCAAAGGCGTGCAGTGTCACTGGAAACAGGTTCCCAGAACGTTCCACTGGCATTGGGCATTATTCTGATCAGCTTCCCGGCGGAAGTGCAGCCGGAAATAATGATTGTTCCGATTATCTATGGTGTCACTATAGTGCCGCTTACAGGGCTTATAGCCTTGTTGTTTCGACACATTCAAGCTTAAAGGGTGAGGCGTTGCAGGCTACCGGTCTTTTTTCGGTTTCGGGACTCTTTTTAATTTTTTTTTGTCCGGGAACATCTGCTTCATCAATTCCTTGTTTCTTTGTGTTAGTCTGGTTTCTATGCTTCGAGTTAATTCCATAAATTTTATCGCAGCGGGTGATAGTTGCTGATGTCGTAAATAGATGAAACCGTAGTTGAGCTTCAACCACGAGCGGCGGTATGGTAGAACTTCAATGCTGCCACTTTTCAGCCACGGCTCAATTTGTACCGGGGTTGCCATGCCAAAGGCATCGCTTCTTTCGACGATTGATCTTGCCATTACCAAATTATTGACTTCCACGGAAGGAACCAGGTCGCCGCTATTTTTGCTGATCTTAGTCATGCCGGGAAACAATGTCAGTGCGCGAGGAGGGAGATTAACTGCTGCCAGTGGATACGTATCAAGCTCCGCTTTTGACACTTTACTGTGCTCAAGTAGTGGATGCCCCTTGCGGCAAAACAAAACCGCCTCGTGCTGCCCGAGTGGTTCAATTGCTAATACTGCATCGTCGTGCTTTAGTGTGCTGATTTCCGAAATGCCCAGGTCTATGCTTTTTTCAATAATCTGCCGGATTATGAAACGCCATTCATGAATGTTGACCTGACAACTCAGGTTCGGGTGTAAGCGAATTAACTCTCCTATGGCCCGGCAACCCGATAATTCTGCAGGATAGACTCCCAGGCTAATGTTGAGATGTCCCGCCCCAAGCCCCTGCAGTTGTTTCATTTCCCGCTGCATTTCCTCTGCTTCACTCACAATGGTTCTGGCTCGAATTAATAAAATCTTGCCAAAATCGGTGGGCACGACTCTGTCTGTGTTACGGTTGAATAGGACTACCCCCATTGATTTTTCAAGTTGCTGGATGCTGCGTGAAAGTGCAGGCTGCGATATGTTTTGAGCAACAGCAGCACGATAAAAATTTCCGTGAGCTTCAAGTGCCAGTGCGTGCTTCAGTTGATTTAATTTAGCCATGATGGAATTAAGTTATCATAGATTATTCCTGTTTAAGTCACTTAGAAGCCTTTTATATTCAGGATTCTGCCTCAACAGAGATTTAGCTGTATCAATCAGCATATCAGCCTGTTCTTTTTCTAAAGAAAAACTGGTTGGAACAGCATTGAAATTATTTCTATGCTGTTCATCTTCAATAGCTGTTGCATTGATATTAATATAGTAGGAAGAAATAGGATTTTCTTCAGTTGAAATTGTTTGTACCCATTCTTTTAGTTTCTCCTTGAGCAGGACACTGGTTTCTGTATTATATAGGTGCAGTTGTATACTTGTAACCGATGACACAATATCACCGATAGGAGGTAATGACTGATTGTTACCTATATCGTTCTCACTACGAGTAGAAGCATCAACTACTATCATAACAACTTGTTTAATAGAGGAATACTGGTTCACTTTATTGTAATATTTATGAGCTCCACCGGATAGGCTGATGTTACGCATAACCGTTCTTAGTCCCAGATTATCTGTAATACCACCATCTACTAAGGTAACATAGGGTGGATTGTTCTTATCCAGATAAAAATTTAAGGAATCAATTGACTCCTGCAGGCGTAAATCATCTTCTTCATCTGCTTTGATTTCTGCCCGACTCAACCAGCCGGGTTTTTGAAAGTTACACTCTTCGTGTTTTTTAAGTATAACGGGTGGAAATAATATTGGCACGGCTGATGAGGCGGCAACAGCTCTTGCTACTTTAAATTGAGAGAGATCCGAGCATAAAAAATCAAACTGGTTTTGGACAAAAACAAATTGGCTGCTGGAGTTTAAATCAGTGGCATTAATGAGTATAAAAGGACCACTGCGCTTCAAATCAGCAAAAGTTTTGCCTCTGAAAATATGTTCATCATAATAATCAATGACCTTTTCTGTCCTGCTCTCTGTAGAAAACATACTGCCAATGAAATTTGAGAACGTAAGAACCAGATCGCTCAATTCACCCTGAATATTTTTATAGAGAAAAACATCTTTAAAATCATCAAAAATTTGATCACCAAATAGTCCATAGTAGGCTGAAGTAAAACTTCCTCCTGAAACAGAACTGATCCGGTCAACCTCATCTAACAAACGAGTTCCATTTCCACTATTTTGGTATTGAGTATCTTTTAGCTCTTCCAATACACCATAAGACAAGGCTGCTGCCCGTGTACCTCCCCCGGAAAATGCCAGTAAGAATAAAACATCGCCTAGCGGCTGGTGTTTTGTGTGTTGAACAGCACTATAACGATGCTCTACTCCAGGCAAGTCCACAACGGCCTCATTTTCTACCTTTGCGATTGCAGAACAAGCAGATAAAAAAGCACATAATATTAATATAGAATTTCTTATATTGTTAATTTTAAACATTGTTCTAAAACCTTAATTTAATTTTTTGTCGTAACATAACCACCCCAGGGGATTATAAACTTATCTTACATTTGATAAAACATCCATCATTCAAAACACTCAATATGGACGCTATTACCAATGAACAGACAATTATTTAAAGTGATCGTGATGCGCTTAGGGTATCACAAATTCTTATATGATGCATTTGACTTCTTTAGATTGATGGCCTAGTATTATTTTTTTAAGGAGTATCATGCAATGAATCGTTTCATTTTCTTTTTTTTATTTTTTACCCCCATCCAGCTTGTTTTTGCACAAAACCATGATCCCTTACCTTCCTGGAATGGAGGTGATGCAAAAAATAATATTATTCAATATGTCCAGGCCATAACAGATAGCAAACATCCTGACTATATTAAAGTTGAAGATCGTATTGCTGCATTTGACAATGACGGCACCCTCTGGAGTGAAAATCCTTTCTATTTCCAACTGTTTTTTGCCATTGATCGCATTAAAACTCTGGCGCCACAACACCCGGAATGGAAAACTACCCAGCCTTTTAAGGCAGTACTTGAAAATGATCAGAAAGCATTGCTGGCCAGTGGTAAAGAGGGTCTGCTGAAGCTGGTTATGGCTAGTCATACCGGAATGACGGATGAGGAATTTGATGCGATTGTCATTGAATGGATTAATACAGCGCAACACCCTCGTTTTAATCGTCCATTTAAGGAACTCGTTTATCAGCCCATGTTGGAATTATTAGCCTATCTTAGAGCGAATCAGTTTAAAACGTTTGTAGTGTCCGGTGGTGGTATTGATTTTATGCGTCCCTGGGCAAGTGAAGTGTATGGTATTCCCTCTGAACAGATTATTGGTTCAAGTATTGTAGTTAAATATAAAGAGGGCAATATTATTCGTCAACCAAAGCTTAATTTTATTGATGATAAAGAAGGCAAACCTGTTGCGATTCATTACCATATTGGTAAACGACCTATTGCCGCTTTTGGCAATTCAGATGGTGATTTGGCTATGATGCAGTACACGGATGCTAATAAAAATAAAACCTTTAAAATGTATATTCATCATACGGACAGCAAACGAGAGTGGGCTTATGATCGCCAATCACATGTCGGTGCTTTAAATAAGGGATTAGATTATGCCAAAGAACATAATTGGAATATCGTGGACATGAAAAGTGACTGGAAATTTGTTTTTCCATTTGAATTAAATGCGCTAAAGCTTAAATAGGTATCTCTTATAACAGATGCCTTTTTATCAAATCATCACAATGTTGTGATAATCTCATGATGTAAAAACAGGGGAAATACATGGATAAAAAATTTTTAGGACCTTTATTTTTGATAGTAGCATCTATCACATCAGGTCATGTGTCTGCTCAAGACAAGCCGAACATTCTTGTTATGTGGGGTGATGACATTGGTTATGA
>DAOVUE010000259.1 GCA_030632745.1 Pseudomonadota bacterium
AACCTTATATATTAGATATAAAGGAAATAAAAATGAAATCTATGAAGATACTAGTTAATGCACTCCTGCTACTGCTGCTTAGCTCTATAACTGCTCAGGCAAATAGCTTAGATGAAGACATTCATGACTTACAACAGCAATGGGCTGTTGTGAACTATGAGACAGATGAAAAACAGGTTGATAAAGCTTTTGAGCAATTAACGCTAAAAGCTGAGCAGGTGGTTGCAAGTTATCCTGATAAGGCCGAACCCTTGATCTGGAATGCCATTATTGTCAGCAGCCATGCAGGAAAAAGCGGCGGCTTAGGTGCTTTGAGTAAAGTTAAAAAATCTAAAAAATTATTATTAAAAGCTGAAAAAATCAATCCCACTGCATTGCATGGTTCGATTTATACTTCATTAGGCAGTCTTTACTATCAAGTACCCGGATGGCCTCTGGGTTTTGGTGATGATGAAAAAGCAGAGCAGTATCTGAAAAAAGCCCTAAGCATTAATCCAACGGGTATTGATCCCAATTATTTTTATGGTGATTTCTTACTGGAAGAAGGAAAATACAAAGAGTCTGAAAATTTCTTACAAAAAGCACTTAATGCTCCAAAGCGTCCTGACAGACCCTTAGCGGATAAGGGCAGAAAAATTGAAATAGAAGCAAAATTAAAGAAAGTAAAAACATATTTATAGGACAATTCATGACAATACTAAAGGAACAGCGGATTATACTGACTGGAGCGACGGGTGGAATTGGTGCTGAACTCAGTAAACAATTATTATCCCATGGCTGTCAATTAGGTCTAGTGGGTCGTTCAGCAGAGAAATTACAAAAGCTGAGCGAACAATTACTGGCAGATTCTGCTGCTCAGCAGAGAGATGTTTGTCTTATCTGTGCGGATATTGCTGCTGCTGAAGGTCGTCAGCAGATTGTTGGCGACATGAAGCAGCACTTTGATGGTCATGATATGTTGATTAATGCTGCAGGCATTATGGATTTCACATCGTTTCTTGATCAGTCTGATGAACGCATAGAAGCAGTGCTTAAAACCAATGTCATTGCTCCTATGCAGTTATGTAAGCAGGTATTACCTTATATGATACAACAGGACAAAGGTCATATTGTTAATATCGGATCCACTTTCGGTACGATTGGATTTGCCTGGTTTACCTCTTATTCAACCAGTAAATTTGCCTTACGGGGTTTCTCACAGGCTCTGCGCAGAGAACTGGCAGAAACTGCTGTTAAAATTTCTTATATTGCTCCCAGAGCGGTAAAAACTTCATTAAACTCCAGTGCTGTTTATGAGATGGGGAAAGCAGTTAAAATGAATATGGATGATGCGGATAAAGTGGCTGCACAAATTATTCAGGCCATCATAAAGGATAAGAAAGAAAAATACCTGGGTTTTCCCGAATCATTATTTGTTAAAATCAATTCTATTTTTCCGGGAATTGTTGATATGGCGACACGTTCACAAAATAAAATTGCAAAAAAATTCGTATAAAATCCAGGAGCCTGTCCGAGAATAGATACCGTAGCGAAGGAAAGCTGTTTTGCACCCAAAGGGTATAGCAAAGTCAGATTTTTCTACCATTTTGGTCTAATAGTTACCCTATTTGACTAAAATGATAGGAGAATATGGCCAAAATCAGCTTTTCTGCAGTAGGATTTCTATTCTCGGACAGACTCCTTGTTTTGGTCTGAAGCCGGAGAACAATAATTTATGCAAATATTATTAGTGGAAGATGATCTTTCCTTAGCAATTGGTTTGCAGCAGGCTTTAAAAAAAGAAGGACTGATAGTCAATCATGTGACTAAAGGTGAAGAAGCCATCTATACAGTCAAAACGCTTTCACCGGATATTTTGATTCTGGATTTAGGCCTGCCGGATATGGATGGATTAGACGTTATAAAGGCATTGCGCAAACAAAATCTATCGATTCCTATTCTGGTACTGACGGCAAGAAGCTCTGTTGCAGACAAAGTCTCCGGTCTGGATTTAGGTGCAGATGATTATCTGGCCAAGCCGTTTGAATTATCTGAGCTGCTGGCCCGTATTCGTGTGTTAGAGCGAAGAATAAGTACCAGCAGTGTGTCCAATATAATTACTATTGGTACAGTATCACTAGATACCGGCAGTATGCTGGTTAAAATTAACGATCAGGAAACTTTATTAGCTAAAACGGAATATATGCTGCTTAAAGCACTGATGCAGAATGCCGGTCGGGTTCAAACTCGTGATAGTTTAGAATCGACATTGCATAGCTGGGGAGATGAAATCAGTAGTAATGCACTTGAGGTTCATATTCATCATTTGCGTAAAAAAATTGGTGCAGACTTTATTAAAACAATCCGGGGAGTAGGCTATACGGTCAATAAAGCATGAAATCAATCCGTTTTTTCCTCATTATTGTCATTCTGGCAACCATTACACTGATGGCTTTTATCTCAGCATTAAATGGATATCGTGATAGTATGGAAAAAGCTGAGCAACTATTTGACACACAATTAGTGGATAAGGCACATTTGCTTGCGATGACATATACTTCCCGCTCTGATGAAGTCCTTAACAGTAATCAGCCGCAAGAGAGTAGTGACACTAAGGCCATTAATCCGGTTAATTCCCCAAAGACCCCTCAGGATGCTATAGATGTTTTTGCTTTTCAGATTTGGCAGAATGATAAATTATTATTACATTCACATTATGCCCCTATAACACCTATCGCACATTTTGAAGAAGGTTTTCATTATAATAATTTTTCCAACCATCGCTGGCGTATTTATAGTTATTATCATCCGCTATCAAAATTATGGTTTTTTATAGCTGAACAGGCTGATATGCGCTATGTCCTGGCTGAAAATATTATTTTAGAATCTGTGTTACCCGTGGTCTTTATGTTACCTGTATTGGGGATTCTTATCTGGATGATTATTAGTTATGCTCTTTCACCTTTAACCCGACTGGCTAAAGAATTAGGCAATAAACGTGCAGATGATCTCAGTCCTTTAGCTATTGAAAAGCAGCCGGTTGAATTAATTCAACTGGTTAATTCAACCAATGATCTGTTTTATCGCCTCAAAGCTTCTTTTCACCGGGAAAAACGTTTTGCCTCTGATGCTGCCCATGAGTTAAGAACACCGATTAGTGCTATAAAAATACATTTACATAACTTATCTGAATTAGAACCCGGAGATAGTGTAGAGAATGAAAAATGTCTGCAGCAGCTGAAGCTTTCAGTGAATCGAATGGAACATCTGGTGGAGCAAATTTTAAATCTTAATCGCATCTCACCGGAACAATACACTTCTCATTTTAGAACCCTAAATCTGCAAAGTCTCGCGCAAGAAGTTATTGCCAGAGAATATCCGCAATTTGACAAAAAACAAATACAATTAGAACTTGAGGGAAGTCCCTGTTTTATCGAAGGCGATCAATTTGCACTGGATGTATTATTACAAAACTTATTAACCAATGCGTGTAAGTACACACAGGAAGGTGGTTCAGTTCTAGTGTCTGTTTTGACAGATCCTGTTAATAAGCCCTCAAAGATTGTTTTAAAAATTGAAGATTCAGGACCGGGAGTTCCAAAAGAACAATATGCCCGTCTATTTGATCGCTTTTATCGCTTAGATGGAGATTGTCATGCTTCCGGTACCATTGGATGTGGTCTGGGGCTGGCGATTGTACAACAGATAGTTGAACTGCACAGTGCTGATATTATACTTGAACAGTCCGCTTCTCTGGGTGGTTTATCGGTTAATATTGAATTTAAAACAGCTTCACCCGGTTAATATCAATAGTCAATATCAATAGTCAATATC
>DAOVUE010000246.1 GCA_030632745.1 Pseudomonadota bacterium
GTAACTTCTCAATAAGTCCGTGACTAACCTGGATATTACCTATCGTCATCCCCGAAGTCTTTTATCGGGGATCCATTTTTAGCAATAGATTCCCGATAAAAGACTTCGGGAATGACGTTAATAGAGAATAGTTGCACGGACTTATTGAGAAGTTACGAATAAAAACTCTATATTATTCTATCTAAATGACAGTATCACAATATAATGATACTATAATGGCAATATAGTATCATTATATTGTGATACTATAATGACAATATAATAATTAATGAAAGATAAACAAAGTAACTTAAGGTACAGCGATGCATAAGTCCTTACATCTCAATCTTGGTTTCAGCTTTTCATACTCTGTCGGCAGGGATAATAGATAATGCTAAAAAAATACGAAAAATCAACGATTTATACTGATTTGACCCGAATTATTAATGCTCAGCATCATGATCCGTTTTGTGTGCTGGGTTTTGATCAGCAGCATAAACTTATCCGTTTATTTCTCCCCCATGCTGAAAAAGTTTTTCTCTTAACGGATAATGGCGATAAAAAAGCCGTTAAGCGCCTGCCCGGTAGTGATTTTTTTGAATGGCAGGGTGATATAGCATCACTGAGTGATCATTATCAATTAAGCTGGACTGATCAAAGTGGTTATGAGCATATAGAGTATGATCCCTATACCTTTGCACCACAAATCAGTGATTTTGACCTGCATTTATTCACCGAAGGTAAATTGCTGCAGTGCTATAACATGCTGGGTTCACATGTCACTGAAATTGACGGCATAGAGGGTATGTTATTTTCAACCTGGGCACCCAATGCTGAGCGCATTAGTGTTATCGGTGACTTTAATCAGTGGGATGGACGTTGTCACCCCATGCGGGCACGGGGTTCCAGCGGCGTTTGGGAATTATTTATTCCCGGCATTGAAGCCGGTTCATTGTATAAATATGAAATATTAAACCGTCAAAGCGGTCAGATTCTGGAAAAAATTGACCCCTATTCGCGTCAATTTGAATTACGCCCCGCCACAGCCTCAGTCACTACAGCAAATGATAATTATAGCTGGAATGATCTAGACTGGCTGGCTTCTCGTCAAGGCGATCAGTGGGCACATAAGCCCATGTCTATCTATGAAATGCACATGGGTTCCTGGCAAAGAGATGAGCAGCAGAACTTTCTTAATTATCGCGATATAGCACATCGTCTAGTTGACTATATCAAACCACTGGGCTTTACTCATGTCGAATTATTGCCTATTACAGAACATCCACTGGATGATTCCTGGGGCTACCAGGTGACCGGCTACTTCGCACCGAGTCGACGTTTCGGCACCATTGATGATTTTAAATATTTTATTGATTATTGTCATCAGCATCAGATTGGTATCCTGCTTGACTGGGTGCCGGCTCACTTTCCAAAAGATTCACATGGTCTGGCTTTTTATGACGGCAGTGCACTCTATGAACATGAAGATCCAAGATTAGGAGAACATCAGGACTGGGGCACATTAATTTATAATTTTGGCCGCAATGAAGTTAAAAACTTTTTATTTTCCAGTGCCTTATTCTGGATGGATCAATTTCATATTGATGGACTGAGAGTTGATGCTGTTGCCTCCATGTTGTATTTAGATTATTCCAGAGAGGATGGAGAATGGCTGCCGAATAAATATGGCGGCAATGAAAATCTGGAAGCTATTGATTTTATAAAAGAATTAAATCATATCTCTCATGTAGAGTATCCCGGCACTCTGGTTATTGCTGAGGAATCTACCTCCTGGCCGCAAGTTACACGCCCACCCTGGGTGGGCGGCCTGGGATTCACTATGAAATGGAATATGGGCTGGATGCATGACATTCTCAGTTATATGCAGAAAGATCCCATTCATCGCCACTTTCATCACGATCAATTAACCTTTGGTTTATTGTATTGTTTTTCAGAAAACTTTCTGCTGCCTTTTTCTCATGACGAAGTCGTACACGGCAAAAGCTCCATGCTGGAAAAAATGCCCGGAGACAGTTGGCAGCAGTTTGCAAATTTACGTCTACTGTATACCTTTATGTTCACCTATCCCGGTAAAAAATTACTTTTTATGGGCAGTGAATTTGCCCAGCGAGCTGAATGGAATTTTAGACAATCACTTGACTGGCAGGAATTAGAATCGCCTTTTCATCGCGGGGTTAAAGACCTGGTGTCACAATTAAATAAACTTTATACTGAAATTCCTGCGCTGCATTATTATGATTTTGATGTCAGAGGATTTGACTGGGTTGACTGCAATGACTCTGATCAGTCAGTATTAATTTATCAACGCAACGGGCCGGATGATTCAGTTATTATAGTCTTAAATTTCACTCCAATCATTCGTGAAAATTATCATATTGGCGTTCCATTTGGCGGTCACTATGAAGAGCTGCTTAATTCTGACTCCAGTTATTATAATGGCTCCAATGTCGGCAATGATGATCCTATTATCAGCAAGGAAATACCCTGGATGGGTAGAAGTCACTCTATTAGTGTCACTTTGCCCCCGCTGGCGGCATTAATTATTAAGAAAAAGTAATAATATGACTAATGCAAAATATAAAATCTTATTTGTCAGTAGTGAACTCTATCCTTTTGCCAAAACAGGCGGCCTGGGTGATGTTTCCAGCAGTTTGCCCAAAGCGCTTAAGGCACTGCATCAGGATATTCGAGTCTTAATACCCGGCTATAGCTTTGCCATTGAAAAAGCCGGGGATGTTAAACCTGTTGCTGAAATTTCTCTGCCGAAAGAGGGATTTCCAGGAAATATAGGCTTATCTTCAACCTCAGATGAAACGCCCGTTGTCACCATATTAGAAACTAAACTACCCGACAGTCATGTTAAAGTATGGATGATAGAGTCTGAACTCTATCATCGCTGCGGCACTCCCTATAGTGATGAGGAAGGCAATGAGTGGGATGATAATGATGAACGCTTTGCCTTATTAAATTATGTCGCAGTTGAAATTGCCATGGGTCGTACCAGTCTGCAATGGCATGCCGATATTGTACATTGCAATGACTGGCAGACCGGTCTTGTCGGTGCCCTGATTAATAAAGAAAAATTGAATCTGCCCTTCCTGGAAACAAAACCTGCCACTGTATTTACCATACATAATATGGCACATATGGGCATTTATTCCAGAAGTCATTTTGATGAGTTAGAATTACCACCGTCTCTCTGGAACCTTCATGAACTGGAATTTTATGGTGGTTTTTCCTTTATCAAAGGCGGTCTGGTTTTTTCAGATCGCATTAATACGGTCAGTCCGACCTATGCCGAAGAAATACAAACAACAGAATTTGGTTATGGTCTGGCCGGACTTTTATCTCATCGAAAAGACAGATTATCCGGCATATTAAACGGTATAGATATGAAAGAATGGGATCCGGCAACCGATCCCCTGATAGCAAAAAATTATTCAATAAAAACTCTTGTCGATAAACAAGTCAATAAAAGAGCCTTACAAAAACACTTTGCATTACCAGTAAAGAAAAATGTCCTGGTGCTGGGTTTGGTAGCCCGCCTGGTCTATCAAAAAGGTATAGACATATTACTTGAACATATGCACGAGATTTTAAAGCTACCGGTACAAATTGCTATTCTGGGTTCCGGTGAACCCGAGTTAGAATCCCGCCTCAAACAATGGTCATTTAAACACCCCGATAAAATCAAAATTCAGATTGGCTATGATGAAAAACTTTCTCATCTCATTGAGGCTGGAGCTGACGCATTTTTAATGCCGTCCAGATTTGAACCCTGTGGGCTCAACCAGCTGTATAGCTTACGCTATGGTACCTTTCCAATTGTACAGAATACCGGCGGTCTGGCCGACACCATCATTCATGCGTCCTATGAAAATCTGGAGAATCATAGCGCTACAGGTGTGATTTTTCAAGAAGCACGAGGCGCAACAC
>DAOVUE010000002.1 GCA_030632745.1 Pseudomonadota bacterium
GACCAGTGAAACGGATTTGGATAAAGCAATTAATGGCGTATTAGCGGGAACACTGCAGCATGAAGAAGATAAAATTCATAACCATGACCATGACCACAGCCATCACTAATTAAGTTTCGCTTATAACTTAGCGGATACGCCTGGCGGATATTGGCTCTGGTTCTATTATCATCCCTGGTTTTAGTTTGTTAACCGGACCGCGAATCCGATCGCGCCGGTAATACCGGCCATCTGCGTCATAGTGAACACCACTATCTGAATCTTCAGTTTGTTGTCTTATTTTTTCCTGCCTTGCCTGATCCTGACTGCGCCTGAGCCGATCACTTTCAAGTTTTCGTTCCTTTGCTATTTTCTTATCCAGCTCATTATCTTTTTTAATCACCTCATCCAGTTTTGCTTTACTCTGAGCCTCTTGCTCCGGTGTTCTTTTTTGTATTTGAATATGCTTTTCAAGCTTTTTATCGGCCTCTATCTGATCAGTGAACTCAGTTACGCCGTCTTTATTTTTATATTCATAAACATCTTGTACAGAAAAACAAGGCATGGTACTTAAGACAGCAAATGATAAGGCGGTGAAATTCAGTAACAGTTTATTTTTATTCATATTCATGCTCCTAATTCCTCTTTTTAATAAAATAAAGACGTGGCATGCAACGTCTCTACGCCCAAAGGAAGTGCCCTTGGGGTGCGCCCGAAGAAAGTGCTCCTGGGGTACGTCAATGCAAACCCATCAATGTAAATGCATAGTACAATAAACAAAACTAAAAGTTAAGTTAAGTTAATCACCCCAGTCTTCACCATAATAATGGGTAATTTCTTCACCTTTGCGAATTTTTCTGATGGCCATCACAGTAAAATCATCATAATAAGCGGCATTGGCTTTATTATGATGGTTAATATATTTAAACTCATCCAGCACCTGATAAGCTTCATTTTCCTCCATCCATAACACATAGGGGCCATCTTTTTTGGCAGGCCTGGATTTAAACTTGCCGATAAGCTCTCCTTTTTTTATATCACGGGAAGCAAATAATCCTTTACCATGTATTTGACTTTCTTCAACATAGACAGGAGCTGTAAATTTGGTCTGCTTTTTAGTCATTCTCAATCACAATCAGTTGTTTTTATAGTTTGGGAAAATTTTAACCTAGAAAATTCAGTTGAATCGTTACGAAAATGAATACCAAAAGTAGGCTCCCTGAGGAGAAGTGCTGAAGGTTAAGATTTTTATTGGTTATTTTGGGTTTACCTGTAGTCACTCTACAGGTGAAATCAAAATGTTCAATAAAAAGCTTAAGATATAGTGCTTTAGGCATTTGCAGTAGGTTCAACTGATTTTTCTAGGTTTAAGGCTTTTGTGCAATAAAAGTGGCACGTTTGGGTGCCGGGTAACCTTCAATCGTTTGATTCTGATCATCCGGATGTAAAAAATCGCTTAAAGACTCATAGCTCATCCACTCAGTACTGCGCTGTTCCTGCACTGAAGTCTGGTTAACATCAACAACTCTTATCTCTTCAAAGCCGCATCGCTGCATCCATTGAATGAGTGTATCAATAGTCGGCAGGAACCACACATTACGCATTTTAGCATATCGATCATCCGGCACCAGTGATTCACCTTGCTGCCCGTCAACAATCAAGGTTTCCAGAACCAGCTCACCGCCTTTGCGTAAAGTACTTTTCAATTGCAATAAGTGGTCAATAGGAGAGCGTCGATGATACAAAACTCCCATAGAAAAAACCGTATCAAAAGCATGTAATGTATTGGGCAGCTGTTCAATTCCCATGGGTAGTAAATACACCGGCTTTGGTCCCACAAAATGTTTAATGGCTTGAAACTGCATCATAAAAAGCCACGAAGGATCTATTCCAATAACCAGTCTGGCTCCTGCTCCATACATGCGCCAGCAATGATAACCATTACCGCAGCCAATATCCAGAACAGCACGGTTTTTTAAGGGTGATAAATGATCTTTAATACGCTTCCACTTCCAGTCGGAATGCCATTCTGTATCAATTAATAGGTCATTAATTTGATACGGACCTTTACGCCAGGGCTTTAGTTCTTTCAAGGTCGTTTCCAGCTGCTGCATATCAACCGGAGTCTGAGTGCTTATGGTTAAATTATCCGCAGTCAAATCAATATGGCAGGATTCATGCTGCGGCAACTGCTGCACTGCTTTATTCCAACGTTTTACATCGCCATGAGCAAGACCTTCAGCCATTAATTTCTGCAGCACTTGCGGCAGTTGTTCAGACCACTTTTCTAAGGGGGAATCCTGCATTAAGGGATATAATAAAGTGTAATCAAACATAGAAAAAAGAACGACCTTTGACCAATGTTGCTATTAAATTATTTAATAGCAATAAAAGATGAAAAATTAAAACACTGGAACCATTGTTCCACCTGTTTGAAGCCTGCCCGGTTTAGACGTTCTTTATGCTGCTCCAGTGTTTCAGGAATAAGCACATTTTCCAGTGTTTGCCTTTTTTGACTTATTTCCAGCTGACTATAACCATTGGCTTTTTTAAAAAAATGATGCATATCAATGAGTAACTGCTGCTGCGACTTATCATTATAATTTAATTTTTCAGACAGTATAAGAATCCCATCCTTTTTCATACCCTGATAAATATTCTGCAATAATTTTGCCCGTTGTTCAGGAGCAATAAACTGCAGGGTAAAATTCATCACTACTACTGAGGCATTGGAAATTTTAATATCATTAATATCATCACAGATCAGTTCAATCACGCTTTCATTATAATGAGCATTCTCATTTTCAGGAACATCGGGTATTCTTTTTGTCGCTCTTTTTGTCGCTCTTTTTGACAATAACAACAGGTGCTGAGCTTTTTCCAGCATCGCTGATGAATTATCAACAGCAATTATGTGTAATGTTTCATCCTCAATAGCTCTTGCCATCGAAAGAGACGCAGCTCCTAATGAACAGCCTAAATCATAACAATAACTATCCTTCTGGTAAAACTCTGCGGCAAGAATTCCTGTCATCGCAACAATACTGGCATAACCCGGCACTGAACGCTGAATCATATCAGGAAAGACATTGGCAACTTTTTCATCAAAATTAAAATCAACCAGTTGTTCCAGAGCTTGAGCATAGAGGGTATCTGAGGTCATTTAAATTAGCTCTTATCTAACATGAAATGGTACCGCTATCTTATTTTCTATTCTTTTTATATAAAGAGAATGTTAGCAAAACGACAGCGGCAAATTTCATTTGGCTGAGGGCTCAGCCCAGAGATCATGCTCACTATTATCAATGATTTTGACATCAATAAAATCACCCGGATTCAGTTCTGCTATTTGTCTGCTGTCCACATTAACATCCGAGTGTTCGACCGGTTCAATAAAGACCAGACCGTCAACTTCCGGTGCATCAGCCATACTTCTTGCTATAACCCCTTTTTCATCAATTGAATCAATCAGGACCCGCATAGAGCGGCCTATTTTGGCCTGTAATTTATTAAAACTAATGTCAGACTGAAGTTCCATTAAACGCGCCAGACGCTGTTCTTTCACCTCTTCATCTACCGCACCCGGCAGCTCATTGGCGGCGGCTCCTTCTACGGCTGAATATTTAAAGGCTCCCACCCGGTCAAACTGTATGGTGCGGATAAATTCCAGTAAATTTTCAAAATCGGCTTCTGTCTCTCCGGGAAACCCCACAATAAAGGTACTTCTGAGTGTAATATCAGGACAAATCTCACGCCATGAAGCAATACGTTTAAGCATATTTTCACTATTGGCAGGACGTTTCATGGCCTGTAAAACAGCAGGTGAAGAATGTTGCAGAGGAATATCCAGATAAGGTAGAATTTTACCTTCTGCCATTAAAGGAATAACATCATCCACATGAGGATAAGGATAGACATAATGCATTCTCACCCAGACATCCAGGTCGCCCAGAGCAGCAGCTAATTCTTTAAAACGTGTTTTTACCGGCTTGCCCTGGTGAAAACCCGTCTGATACTTTACATCCAGTCCATAGGCTGAGGTATCCTGAGAAACCACTAATAATTCCCTGACACCTGCATGCACCAGATTTTCTGCTTCCTGTAACACATCACCCACAGGGCGACTGACAAGTTTGCCTCTCAATGACGGGATGATACAAAAACTGCAATGATGATTACAGCCTTCTGAAATTTTTAAATAGGCATAATGACGTGGTGTCAGTTTAATCCCGCCTGCGGGGATTAAACTGGTATAGGGATCATGCTGTGGTGGAATATGCTGATGAATTGCCGTCATAACTTCTTCCAGAGCATGAGGCCCGGTCACCGCCAACACCTGTGGATGAGTTTGTTTAACAATATCACCCTTCCCTCCCAAACAGCCGGTAACAATCACTTTACCGTTTTCAGCCAGAGCTTCACCAATGGCATCAAGAGATTCCTCTATGGCATCATCAATAAAACCGCAGGTATTGACCACCACCAGATCAGCATTTTGATAACTATCACCAATATCATAACCCTCTGCCCGCAAACGTGTCAGAATTTGTTCTGAATCAACCAGAGCTTTAGGACAACCCAGGCTGATAAAGCCGATCTTATGCGCAGTCATATTAAATCCATTTTTGTATTAAGGGACTTGGTATTTATAAAAGCTTTATAAAAGTTTGTCCAAAATGTGAATTCGTTCTTATAAAGACTTCAGTCAGTCGGGTATTATAGCAATTTTAATAGGCTCTTGCTTATGCTATTATCCGGTTATTACAATAACTTTTATTAAAATAACTTTAGGATATGAAAAATGAAAAAATCAATTGTATTATTAGCTGCAGGATTAACAACAGGCTCTTTGCTTCTATCAGGCTGCAGCCGTGATTATACTCCTGCTGCAGATGCCAGTGGCGAAGACATCTTCAAAGGTGCCTGCATGGAATGCCATGAGCCCATTGAAGGCAAAGAAAATATTTACTATGAACTGAGCAGTGATGAATTAAATATTAATTTTTTCTCTAAAAAAGTAACTTCCGGTAGTTTATTAATGCCTAAGTTCCCTAATATTACAGCTGACAAGCTAACAGCCGTCAGTCAATACGCACTGGATCATGCTATTAAGAAATAATTTATAATAAGTTTGAACAGAGAGAATTAAACTATTATGCATATCAATAAAGAGCTTCAATATTTGATTTCAGATATCCCTATTTTTAAAGAACTGGATGGTGAAGATACTGAAATTTTATCTCAATATCTATATCCCAAAGAACTTGCAATAGGCGGTCTGGTCTGTAAAGAAGGTCAGCATGGTAGTTTTTTGAGCTTTGTGGTCAGTGGTGAGCTGGAGGTTATAAAAACCTTAGATGATCATGAAGTCACTATTACGATTCTCAATGAAGGGGACACACTGGGTGAAATGGCACTGATTGACGGCTTAACCCGTTCGGCCACAGTACGGGCGTGTAAAGCATCTACCATATTACTTTTACGCAGAGATGATTTTAACACTCTGCTGAACAAACATCCTGAAGTCGGTATAAAGATTCTTAAAGGTATTGCCCGGCTGATGAGCCTGAACTTAAGAAAGGCTTCGGCTCAGATTACAGCCTATATGACCATCAGCCAATAAACACCAGGACCTTGCATGCAAAATATAAAGTTGCATGCAAAATATAAAGACGTTGCATGCAACGTCTCTACTATGCAGTTTTAGTGATGGTGGCCATCGCCCTTATTTCGCTTATTCTTTTTCCCGCCGAACTTTCTAGCCATGTGTTTGGTTTGACGATGACGTTTTTCCAATACCTGTTTAGTTTTTGCGTTATTGCGTCGGGTGCCGCGAAAAGGATTGACACTATTATTAAATTCTAACTGAATCGGTGTTGCTTCCAGTTTTAACCATTTACGAAATTGATTGACTAAATAACGTTTGTAAGATTCCGGGATATGTTCAGTCTGAGTACCGTGAATGACAATAATCGGTGGATTTTGTCCGCCCTGGTGTGCATAACGTAATTTGATACGACGTCCCCGGGCTAATGGCGGCTGGTGTATCTGCACAGCATCCTGTAATAATTCAGTTAATCTTGAGGCCTGATGCTGCTTCATGGCAGATTCATAAGCCTTATCGACTGAATCATACAATAAGCCCACTCCACTGCCATGTAAGGCGGAAATATAATGATATTTTGCATAATCAAGATAAGGCAGACGACGCTCTATTTGCTCTTTAACAAAGTCCCGGCCATCCCTGCTCATACCATCCCATTTATTGATAGCAACAATTAGTGCCCGCCCCTTATCAATAACAAAACTTAACAGATGCATATCCTGATCAGTCAGTCCCTCGTGGGCATCCAGCATTAAAATAACCACATTGGCTGATTCGATGGCCTGCAGAGCTTTAATAATGGAAAACTTTTCAATTGTCTCTTTAATTCGACTTCTGCGTCTGACACCCGCCGTATCAATAAAGGTATAATGCCGTCCATCACGCTCAAAAGGAATAAAAATACTGTCCCTGGTAGTGCCCGGCATATCAAAGACCACAACCCGTTCTTCACCCATCAGTCGATTAATTAAGGTGGATTTTCCTACATTAGGACGTCCTACGATGGCTAGTTTAATACCACCTTTCGGCTCAGATTCATCATCACCTGCAGGAATTTCTGCCAGTAACTCTTCCATTAATGGATCAATACCATCACCATGAGAGGAGGATATGGCATAAGGCTGGCCAAGGCCTAAAGCATAAAACTCAGCTTCGACCATATCCTCATTCATACCTTCTGTTTTATTCACCAGAATAATAATTTCTTTGCCCAATTGACGCAGATGCTGTGCAATGCTCTGATCATGGCCGGTGATACCTCCTCTGCCGTCAACCAGAAACAAAATAATATTGGCTTCTTTCATTGCCTGATACACCTGGGACTGCATCAGGCTATCAATACCGACATCTTCACCACTGAGACCACCCGTATCAATAACGATATAAGGTCTGTCTCCCACTTTTCCATCACCATACTGACGATCGCGGGTTACACCCGGCATATCAGCAACCAGGGCATCACGTGTTCTGGTAAGGCGGTTAAACAGGGTTGATTTCCCGACATTGGGTCGCCCCACAAGGGCAATGACTGGTCTCATAACGTCTCTTTATTTATTTTTTTATTCATTATGAACTACTCGTAATGCCGATAATTTACCACCCTTTCCATAGATGTATAGTATTCCACTATCATCAACTATAGGCTGCACATGAAAACCATCTCTATCAATTCTTTCACGACCCACTAAACTGCCGTCCGCATTTGAAAGGACGTGGATATAACCTTCAAAATCCCCCACCACAATATAATCACCCACCACTGCCGGAGCCGTTAATTTTCGATACGCCAGTTTATTCTGTTTCCATAGAAGATTGCCGCTGACCCGGTCAACTGACCATAAATTACTATCGGAATCAGTCACATAAACATGGCGTTCACCGATTGTAATCCCGGCATAAGAAGACATTTCTTTTGACCATAAAACTTGACCTTCTACAGCATCAATAGCAACAATATTACCCTGATAAGTCACCGCATACAAAACACGTCCAAGTAGAATCATATCAGCATCAATATCAACCAGACGTTCCATATCAGTACGACCTCTCGGCACTGCGGCATTAACTTCCCAGTAAGGGCGGCCGTTTTTTATCACCACAGCGCTTACCTTACCACTGTCAAAACCAGTAAAAACCACCTCTTTACCGCCGATAACAGGGCTGCTGTTGCCACGCAAAGTTAACACCGGAACACCCCGGTCATAAACCCATAATTGCTGACCGCCTTCAGTTTCTAAAGCAACTATTCTACCATCACCGGTACGAACAATAAGAATATCACCCTGAATCAGGGGCACTGACAACATCACACTACTCAGTTGTTTCTGCCACTTAAATTCACCATTCTCTGCATCCAGGACAATTATTTCACCCAAAGTGTTTCCGACAATAATGATACCTTCACCAACACCAATCCCTCCGGTGATAGTAGTATCCAGATCAACCTTCCAGTTTATCTTACCGGAACTGAGACTGAGTGCTGTGACCTGCCCTTCCCGATCCACTGTAAAAATTTCATCATCAACAATAGCCGGTCTTAAATCAACCATCGCATCATCATCACCTACTCCAACACTTTGATTCCATGTCGTACTAACCCGGGCTGATTTTTCAATATCTTCTAATTCAGTGGGGGGCATGCTATTGTCCGTACCACCAAACAAGCCGCATGCAGTCAAAGAAAAACTAATGAGTAGTAATACATAAAGGCGTATATTGATAAAAAAACAGCGCTTCATTATGAATTTCCTAAATCATTACGCTTTATCTTTAATATCTGGGCATTAGCACCCATTGCTTCATAAGCCTGAAGAGCCTGGTCATATGCGGCCTTCGCTTCATTGATTCGCTTCAGTGTAACCAGAATATCACCTTTAACTTCCATATAGCCGGCTTTAAAACTCCCCTGCTCCACATCTAATATTTTAAGAGCCTGTTCATTTTTTCCCTGTTCAGACATTAAAGTCGCAAGTCGTATTCTGGAAATATGCTTTAAATTCGGGGTGTTACTATTATCGATCACCCAATGAAACTTTTTCTCTGCTTCTGCCGGCTTACCTGCATCGATAAATTTTTTAGCTTCCAGTAGTGAAGCTAATGCAGCATAAGGGTAACCAGCAAAATCTGTCTGCAGGCTTTCAACCTGGTGAGTCACCTCAGAGTTTGAATCACTGGCCACTATCTGTAAGATATGGTCATATTCCAGTGAAGCAGTTTGTGCATTCATCGTCTGATTTTGTTTCCACTGCTGCACACCGACTATACTGCCTAAGCCGATAATAGTGACAACAATAATCAGTTTAAAATTTTCATGCCACCATTTTTTTATGGCTTCAACCTGTTGTTCTTCTGTTTCGTAATTATCCATCTTTTTCTCCGAAAAAATTTAGTCTTTTACGACTATCTTTTTTAAAAATTCTATTAATTGTTGTTGTGTCATTTGTTTCTGCTGCGGCTCATTATCACTTCTTTCAGTTTGAGAGCCATCAGCCCGTATAGAGCCATCAGCCTGAAAAGAGCCATCAGCGCGCAGATATTTCACCGTCACCACATCATTGTCTAATTCATCATCACCCAGAATAACAGCAATTTCTGCCTGACTTTTGTCAGCTCGTTTCATTTGACTTTTAAAGCTGCTGCCGCCGCAGACACTGAAAATGCGTAGTTTATCAACTTCATTGCGCAAATGCTCAGCCAAAGCCAGACCTGCATTTTGAGCGTGTTCACCCATCATCAGCATCACCACATGGGGATGCTTTAACTGCTTGTCCAGCTCATCCTGTTCAAGCAGTGCAATTAAACGTTCCATTCCCATAGCAAAACCTACAGCCCGGGTGTCTCTGCCGCCTAACTGTTTAACCAGACCATCAAAGCGTCCCCCGGCACACACTGTACCCTGAGCACCTAAGCGGTCAGTGACCCATTCAAAAACAGTCTTACTATAATAATCCAGGCCGCGCACCAGACGGGTATTAATTTCATACTTAATTCCTACCGCATCCAGATAAGCACGTAAGCGTTCAAAGTGCTTTAGTGAAGCATCATCAAGGTGATCCATCAAACGTGGAGCCTGCTCAATGAGTTCCTGCATTTGCGGATTTTTGCTGTCTAGAATCCGCAGCGGATTAGTTTCTAAACGGCGTAGACTGTCTTCATCAAGCAATTCTCTCTGCGCATTAAGATAGTCTGTCAGTACGTCCCTGTAGATTGCTCTGGATTCACTGGTTCCCAGAGAATTAATCTGTAAGCTGACAGAATTCTCCAAACCCAGCATTTTCCAGAAACGCGCTGTCATATAAATCAATTCAGCATCAATATCAGGACCTTCCAGTCCAAACACTTCAACACCTAGCTGATGAAATTGCCGATAACGTCCTTTCTGAGGTCTTTCATGTCGAAACATGGGCCCCATATACCACAATCTTTGCTGTTGATTGACCAGTATACCATTTTGTATCCCTGCCCGCACACAGGCAGCTGTCCCTTCAGGTCTCAGGCTGAGGCTATCACCATTCCTGTCTTCAAAGGTATACATCTCCTTTTCAACAATATCAGTAACTTCACCAATAGAGCGTTTAAATAAAGCCGTTTTTTCTACAATAGGAAAACGTATTTCATCATAGTTGTAGAGCTGCATTAAATGACGTAATTTTTCTTCAATAAATTGCCAATAAGGGGTTTCATCAGGAAGAATATCATTCATCCCGCGTATAGACTGGATTTTTTCTGCCAAAATAATTCCTAAACTTTATATTTTATATTAGGTAATGCTATGCATTAGAAAACACTGATATTATAGTTACTATTTTATAGTAAACCGGGCAACACTATTTTCATTGATAAAACTGCTGTGATCAAATATCTTGCCGCCAATGCTTACCTTTACTGAATTAGCATTACCCACAATCAATGTATAAGGTCTTCGGCCTGTTAAAGATAAACTGCTACCTGATTTTTTTACCCCGAAAGATAATGTTTTACCCGTTGCATCTTTAATTTTTATCCATGAATCGGCTGCAAATTCCAATACCAGCTGATTACCTGCTCCTGAAGCAGTATTTTCATTACGTCCGATGGATGATATTTGTTCATCAGTGTTTGAGGAGCCCTCAGCGTTTAAAGAGTCATCAGCGTTTAAAGAGTCATCAACGTTTGAAGAGTCATCAGCGTTTAAAGAGTCATCAACGTTTGAGGAGTCATCAACCTTCAAAGAGCCCCCAACGTTTTCAGCATTAGTTGAAAATTCAGCAGCTTGTGAACCATTCTCCGGTAAAATTTCAGTGAGTTGAGTATTGAGCTCATTCGGTGAATTTTCTACACTACTCATTGATCCGTCAATTGAAGCCGCCGCTTCTTCATTTTCGTCACTATTTTTATTATCATTATCTTTTGTCTCATAGATCATAGGCAATGATAGAGTATCGGAGTCATCGATAATATTTTCAAGCACTTCACCTGGATTGCCGTTAGTTTCAGATTGATTGATTAATAGTTCTTCACTAGCAGTCGAATTTTCTACATTAATGTAGTTTTCTGATACATACAACCACAACTTCCATCCACCCACTGCCAGTAATGCAAAGAATAAAAACATCAGAACCGGCATAACAATCTTAAAATTCTGTGATGATTTTCTAATTCTTCTTGTTTCTGATGCTTTTATGTCAGGTTCAAAATGTTCCTGCCCATAATCCTTTTTATAATATTCAATTAAAGGCTCAGGCTGTACATTCAAAAGTTTTGCATAGATTCTAATATAACCAAACACAAAAGCAGGCTCAGGTAACTGCTTATAATCTTCATTTTCAAGAGCAAGTATTATTTTTTCATCAAGATGCAGCTCACTAGTAATATCCTTTATACTGAGATTTCTTTGTTCACGAATTGATTTTAAGTAAAAACCAAAACCATCGTCTTTAGTGTTGATAATATCTTTAAGCTCATTTTGTTCCACATTTTGTTCCATATTATTATCCAATAATCAATATTCCTGCTTGCCTTGATAAAACCATATTGCTTCATCAGTATCTGGAAACTTACTCTTTAGTTGTAATATATAACTCGACAATAAATTTTTATCCGGATATTCCAGCTTATTAAGAATATTAATTCCCAGCCATAAACTATCAGCATCCAGGGTTAATGCATCATCAAAACGTGTAAAATAATTCCACGCCTGCTCATAACTTTGCTGTTTATAATAAATTTTCGCCAAACCGAGTAGTGAACGTGATAAGTGCGGATTCATTTCCAGTGCAGTGCGATATAATTCTTCAGATAAAGGGTAATTATTATTTTGATAAGCACACCAGGCGGAACTTTGATAGGCTCCGGCTCTATTAATATACAATGGATTATTTATCACCTGTTTAAATTTTTCACGTGCTTTATCGAATTCCTTTTGCTCACATAAAAAAATAGCATAATTATTTACCATCGCGGAATCATTATTAGATAATCTCATTGACTTATTAAACTCTTTATAGGCTAATTCCGGTCTTTCTAAACGACCATATAACACGCCCAGATAATTATGCGCTAAAGCATAATCAGGATCATGTCTTAACGCTTTTTTCAGTTTAACTAAAGCACGATCATAACGGCCATTAGCAATATACCCGGCTCCCAATTCAGTATTAACATCAGCAATTTTATTATCTGAATCATATGCCTTTGAATACTGATTACTCAGATCTTCCTCTCCATCACTTTCTGAATTAACCATTGTATTTTGACAGGCACTTAATAAAGAGATTAGCAATAGTAAAAAGATAATATTTTTCATTTGTTTTCCAATTAATTCAAATGCATATTTATTTTTTCGGCTGCCCTTAGGAACGTTCACGAAATAACTCAGACACACGCTAGTCTATTTGCCTAAGTTATCTCGTTCACGTTCCTTAGACGTTTACTTTTGTCTTTCACCTTGCCGGCTAACTGACCACAGGCGGCATCAATATCTTCACCCCGTGTTTTTCTAATCATCGTAACATAACCTGATTGTTGTAAAATATCTCTAAAACGAATAATAGTCTGCATTTTCGAACTCTCATAGCCACTATCAGGAAATGGATTAAACGGTATCAAGTTAATTTTACAGGGTGTTGTGTTTAATAATAAGGCTAATTCACGGGCATTTTTTTCACTATCATTCACACCGGCTAACATAACATATTCAATAATGAACTGCTTCTTTTTTATGTCTCCATGAAAATAATTATGACACGCTGCTAATAATTCATTAATAGGATATTTTTGGTTCAAAGGGACAATCGTATCACGTATTTTATCATTGGGAGCATGCAGTGAAAGAGCCAGACTGACATCACATTCCTCCCGCAAGCGATTTAATGCAGGCACCACACCCGCTGTACTGATAGTCACCCGTCGTTTAGATAAACCATAGGCATTATCATCCAACATGAGATGCACCGCTGCAACCACATTGTCAAAATTTAACAAGGGTTCACCCATGCCCATTAAAACGACATTGGTAATCACACGTTTTACGCCATTTTTAGGCTTATTAGAGCCTGCAACATAACTATTAAGCCGGTGATTAGCAATCCACAACTGAGCAATAATTTCTGCACTGCTTAAATTTCGATTAAAACCCTGTCTGGCCGTTGAACAAAAACCACAATCCAGGGCACAGCCCACCTGAGATGAAATGCACAGAGTACCGCGATTATCCTCAGGAATAAATACTGTTTCAATGCTATTACCACCCTCCAAACGCATCAACCATTTGATGGTTCCATCATCTGATTTTTTCTCCATGGCAATTTCAGGTGCTTTAATGATTGCTATTTGTTCTAATTTAGCCCGACAGACCTGACTGATATTACTCATCTGAGCAAAATCATCAACACCAAATTGATGAATCCACTTAACAAGCTGTACTGCACGAAATGATTTTTCACCCATTTCAGTAAAAAATGCTTTCATATGTTCCAGGTCATATCCCAAAAGATTAACTTTTGTCTTATCCTCGGTCTTGTCAGCTGTTTTATCGGCTTGCAAAATCAGTTTTTTTTCAACAGAACTCATAACATTTACAGTTTTCTAAAGTGGATACATAGTCTATATTGGGGCTGAAGGGAGTGTTGACAGCCCCTCAAGCTATAAGCAGGTGACGATAATTATTTTAACATTTGCTTGTCTATTTTCCACCCTTCGGTGTTATGACTTAAGCCACATAGTTCACTATGCAACTCAAGCCATAACACCGAAGGACGAAAACTATCCTGCGCAAATTTTGTTAAAATAATTATCGTCACCTACTTA
>DAOVUE010000202.1 GCA_030632745.1 Pseudomonadota bacterium
AGCGTCCAGTGTGGCCACAGTTGTACGTAAATTAGAAGAATTTGGTGCGATGGAAAATACCATCGTTGTGGCTGCCAGCGCATCCGAAGCAGCAGCAATGATATATATTGCACCTTATTCAGGTTGTGCCATGGGCGAATATTTCCGTGACCGAGGAGAAGATGCATTAATTGTCTATGATGACTTAACCAAGCAGGCATGGGCCTATCGTCAGGTGTCTTTATTATTACGTCGTCCGCCGGGACGTGAAGCTTATCCCGGAGATGTGTTTTATTTACATTCGCGTTTATTAGAGCGTGCTGCGCGTGTTAATGCAGAATTCGTAGAAAAAGCGACAAAAGGTAAAGTTAAAGGTAAAACCGGTTCATTAACGGCATTACCGATTATTGAAACACAAGCCGGTGATGTATCAGCATTCGTTCCAACCAATGTGATATCCATTACGGATGGACAAATCTTCCTGGAAACTGATTTATTTAATGCCGGTGTTCGTCCTGCGATTAATGCTGGATTATCTGTTTCACGGGTAGGTGGTGCTGCTCAGACTAAAATTATTAAGAAATTAGGTGGTGGTATTCGTCTTGACCTGGCTCAGTATAGAGAGCTGGCCGCTTTTGCACAGTTTGCATCTGATTTAGATGATACAACAAGGGGACAGATTGAACGGGGTCGTCGTGTTACTGAACTGATGAAACAGGTTCAATACTCACCTTATAGTGTTGCAGAGCTCGCAATCTCATTGTTTGCAGCCAATAAGGGGTTTCTGGATGATGTTGAGGTGAATAAAATAGTTGATTTTGAACTTTCACTGCAAGCTTATCTGAAGTCAAATAATGCAGATTTAATTGACAAGATCAATGAATCCGGTGACTACAATACTGAAATTGAAAAAGCATTAAATGATGCGGTGACACATTTCAAATCTAACAGTACCTGGTAAGAAGCCATTAGCCCAATAAAAAGGAGACTCTGAATATGGCAAGCGGAAAAGAAATTCGCAGTCAAATCAGTAGTATTAAAAATACACAGAAGATCACCAGTGCTATGCAAATGGTTGCTGCCAGTAAAATGCGCAGAGCGCAGGAACTGATGGCAGCTTCTCGTCCTTATGCAGAAAAAATGATCGATGTTGTACGTCATCTGGCGCATGCACAAAGTGAGTTTAAGCATCCTTATCTGCAGGATAGAGAAGTAAAGCGGGTTGGATATATTATTGTATCGACAGATCGTGGTTTATGTGGTGGTTTAAATACCAATCTTTTTAAAGAAACTATTGTTGATATGAAGCAATGGATGGAAAAGGATATCGAAATGGATATCTGCCTCATTGGCTCAAAAGCCAGTAGTTTCTTTAAGCAAATTGGCGGCAATATAGTTTCACAAACAGTACATCTGGGTGATAAGCCGGGGATTAATGATCTGATCGGTGGTGTTAAGATCATGCTGGATGCCTTTGATGAAGGTAAGATTGATCGACTGTTTTTTGTGTTTAATAAATATATTAATACCATATCTCATCAACCTATTGTCTCTCAGATTTTACCCATTTCTGTGGCACAATCTTCACGCAAAGTGAAGTATCATGAAATTTCAGAAGAAGAAGCCAGAGCAAAGCTGGCCCACCATTGGGATTATCTCTATGAGCCTGATGCAGAAGAAGTGATGAATGCATTATTGATGCGTTATATTGAATCACTGGTTTATCAGGGGGTGGTTGAAAATACGGCTTGTGAACAGTCGGCCAGAATGGTGGCAATGAAGAGTGCAACCGATAATGCGGGTGATATGATTGATGAACTCGCGCTTGTTTATAATAAAGCACGTCAGGCATCGATTACACAAGAGCTTTCAGAAATTGTTGCTGGAGCTGCTGCTGTATAAAAGCCTTGAGAATTTTATTGTCAGTTTGAGGCGGTTGGATTTATATAAAGTATTTAAAGAGGAACTAAAATGAGTTCAGGAAAGATAGTTCAGATTATTGGTGCGGTAGTTGATGTGGAATTCCCAAAAGATGCACTGCCAGGAATCTATGATGCATTAATCGTCACGGAAGTAGCTCTGACATTAGAAGTTGAGCAGCAGTTAGGTGATGGTGTTGTGCGTTGTATTGCCATGGGTACCACTGATGGTGTTAAACGGGGAATTGAGGTAACAAACACCGGCGAACGGATTTCAGTACCGATTGGTCCCGAGACACTCGGCCGGATTATGGATGTATTAGGTAATCCGATTGATGAAAAAGGTCCGGTGGGTGAAGCTAAACGTGCAGGAATTCACCGTGATGCTCCGTTGTTTGAAGATCTGGCACCCACAGCTGAATTATTAGAAACTGGAATTAAAGTTATCGATCTGGTTTGTCCTTTTGCTAAAGGAAGTAAAGTGGGATTGTTTGGTGGTGCCGGTGTTGGAAAGACAGTTAATATGATGGAACTGATCCGTAATATTGCTGCTGAACACAGTGGTTATTCGGTGTTTGCCGGTGTTGGAGAACGTACTCGAGAGGGTAATGACTTCTATCATGAAATGACAGAATCCAATGTACTGGATAAGGTTGCTCTGGTTTATGGTCAGATGAATGAGCCTCCGGGTAATAGATTGCGGGTTGCATTAACCGGTTTGACTATTGCAGAGGGTTTCCGTGATGAAGGTAATGATGTTTTACTCTTTATTGATAATATTTATCGTTACACCCTGGCAGGAACAGAAGTATCCGCATTATTAGGTCGTATGCCTTCCGCGGTGGGTTATCAGCCTACACTGGCTGAAGAAATGGGAGTGTTACAGGAACGCATTACCTCCACAAAAGTAGGTTCAATTACCTCTATTCAGGCTGTATATGTGCCGGCTGACGATTTAACCGATCCATCGCCTGCTACAACCTTTGCTCACCTGGATGCAACCGTAGTATTATCACGACAAATTGCTGAGCTGGGTATTTATCCTGCTATTGACCCTCTGGATTCAAGTTCACGTCAGCTGGATCCGCAAGTTGTAGGTAAGGAACATTATGAGGTTGCACGAGGTGTACAGACCACTTTGCAGCGTTATAAGGAATTAAAAGATATTATTGCTATTTTGGGTATGGATGAGCTGTCTGATGAAGATAAATTATCTGTTAATCGTGCGCGTAAGATTCAACGCTTTTTATCACAGCCGTTCTTTGTTGCAGAAGTCTTTACAGGCACTGCTGGAAAATATGTTAAATTGAAAGATTCTATTCGTGGTTTTAAAGAAATCATTGATGGTGTACATGACTCAATTCCTGAACAGGCATTTTATATGGTTGGTGGTATTGAAGAAGTAATAGAAAAATCAAAAACTATTTAAAGACGCAGCCTAAAGGAGAATTGTCATGGCAATGACAATGAAATTGAATATCGTCAGCGCTGAAAAAGAGATATTCTCTAATTTAGCGGAGATGGTTATTGTTCCCGGTACACAGGGTGAGTTAGGTATTATGCCGCAGCATACGCAACTGCTGTCAACCTTGAAAGCAGGAGAGGTAGTAATTACGGAACAAGGTGGTGGAAAAGAGTCCATTTATGTTTCGGGTGGTATCCTTGAAGTACAGCCGCATGTCGTTACGATTCTTTCTGATACAGCCGTCAGGGCAAGTGATTTGGATGAAGCTTCGGCACAGCAGGCTAAGGAAAGAGCTGAGAGTGCTTTGGGTGATAAAGGCACTGAAATTGATTTTGCAAAGGCCGAGGCGCAATTAGCTGAAGCGATAGTACAATTAAAATTAATTGATAAGCTGCGTAAGAAAAAATCGGGACACTAAAAGAGCCCTTAGGCAAACTTGAATAGTGGTAACTTCTTGTTCGCGCAAAGCTGTTTATATTTGCTCAAGGCTGCTCATGTTAGATAAGAGCTTAAGGTTACACAAAAAAGGCCGTATTTATTACGGCCTTTTTTTTGACTGAAGAATAGAAATTTTAAAAATTAGAAAATTCAGAATAATAATCAGCAAGTAAAGTTTTTTTATCGATTGTATTCTGGAGAAACGCGCATTTTTCACCATGGTGAGCGGGTTTTTCATAATCCTTGTAATATTGTTGTAAAACAAGAGTGCCTGTAGTGTTATCTATCTTTGTAATAATATCGGATGGCTCAAAACTGCTATAAGTGACCAGATATATGATTACAGAGTAAATAATAATAGAGAATTTACTCATATTAGATTGCCTATTAACTATATAATGATTTAATAATATAGCTTTAGAGTGGAAAATGCAAGGGTTTGCGCGATTTAACCTAGGGTTTACCCTAGGTATCGTGACCTGAATCACAAAATAATCGTTAAAAACAGCAACTGGCATCATTTAAGTACGTGATAAGTTAAACTAAGAAACAGCAACTCTGCCCAATAAAATTCTTAAAAAATTATTTGTTACTCAAAAGAACAAAAAAGAGATTAATTTATAATGAAAAGCTCTAAAGATAAATTATTGCAAGTGATCATCCTGGCTGCGGGTAAAGGAAC
>DAOVUE010000040.1 GCA_030632745.1 Pseudomonadota bacterium
ATAACTTCACCGACACCTTCTATATAGGGAATACCCAGGTATTCAGAAAAATTTGAATTCCCCGTCAGGTAAGCAAAAATCCCAAACGCTCCTGCAACCATGACCGTAGGCATAATAGCCAGACCGTCTAAACCATCCGTTAGATTGACTGCATTACTGCTGCCTACAATAACCAGATAGGTCAGTAATATATAAAATGGACCCAGATCAATAAACACATCCTTCATATAGGGGATCAATAATAAGGTTTCATGTGATGTCTGTGCTGTAGTATATAAATATAATGCAGCAGCCACACCAATAATGCTTTGCCAAAAATACTTATGTCTGGCAATCAGACCTCTGCTATCCTTATGAACAATTTTTTTATAGTCATCAATCCAGCCTACAACTCCAAACAATAGAGTAACCAGCAGTACTACCCAGACATAACGATTGGTTAAATCACCCCATAGTAAGGTACTGATTGCTATAGCAACTAAAATAAGAGCTCCGCCCATGGTAGGAGTCCCTGACTTGCTGAAATGGCTTTCCGGGCCATCATCTCTGACAACCTGTCCCAGTTGTTTAACGCTGAGTTGTTTTATAAAAAGAGGTCCCACCAGCAATGCAATAGACAGGGCAGTTAAAATACCCAAAATAGCCCGCATGGTTAAGTATGAAAAAACATTGAATGCACTATAGTATTGAGATAAATATTCTGTCAGAGCCAATAACATTATCGTTGTTCCCCGATTCGTTGTTGTGCAAGCCTTTGCTCAACCGTTTGCTCAACCTTTTCCTCAACTTTTTCCTCAACAAGGGCATTAACCACAGCTTCCATTCCCATACTTCTGGAGCCCTTAACTAACACCATACTTTTATCAACTAACAGCTGTGTTATGTGTTTTATCAATTCATCTTTATTTAAAAAGTGCATTGCTATTAAGTCCTCATTTTGACCCTCTCTATGTGCCAGGAAAGCCTTATACGTTTCATGAGTTTTTTTGCCTACAGTGAATAATTTTTTAATACCTGAAGCAGCAATATCAATACCTAATTGATAATGGAGTTGTTGTGAGTCTTTACCCAGCTCTCCCATATCACCTAAAATCAATAGTGTTTCTATAATGTTTTCCTGTTGTGCCCTTTGCAGTAGAGCATCAACTCCTGCCTTGACAGAATCAGGATTGGCATTATAGGTATCATCAAAGATGAATGAACCATTGAACCCTGTTTTTTGTTCTAATCGTCCCGGTGCATTTTTAAACGCTTCCAGTCCCTTCTTAATATCAATCAGGCTGCAGCCCGATGCGATTGAAACTGCAGCTGCAGTCAGAGCATTATAAATATTATGCTGACCAAACTGTGTTAAGAAAATCAACTGATTTCCCAACGGGGTTTTTAATGTTAATTCAATTCCTTCTGCTGTTTGCTTATAATCAGCACTAATATCTGCAGTTTTGTTTAAGCCAAAGGTGAGGATATTAATTGTTTTACCAGTAACGCTTTGTCTTTGTTCAGCAAGCCCCTGTTCTGAAAGCCCCAGCTCTGCAAGCCCCAGCTCTGCAAGCCAAAGTTCTGCAAAACAGTCATCTGCATTAATAACCGCTGTGCCATTATTTTTTAAGCCGCTATAAATCTCAGCCTTTGCTTCAGCCACACCCTGCAGCGATCCAAAACCTTCAATATGGGCATGCCCCGCATTGGTAATCACAGCAACATCAGGCTGTACTAATGCCACCAGCTGCTTTATTTCGCCGCTATGACTGGCACCTATTTCAATTACCGCAGCTTTATGTGCTGCACTGAGTCTTAATAAGGTTAAAGGCACACCAATATCATTATTAAAATTTCCTCTGGTTGCTAATACCTGCTCAGGCTGTCCAGGTGAAGCATGCAAAGCAGCCTGCATAATAGCGGCGGTCATTTCCTTCACCGTTGTTTTACCACAGCTTCCGGTAATGGCAATCATCGGCAGCGCAAACTTTTTACGCCACAGCAAAGCAATTTGAGCTAAGGCCATACGGCTGTCAGGCACGCGGATCTGAGCTAAATCCAGGTCTGTTTTTTGCTCAACATTTTGTTCAGCATTTTGCTCAGCGCTTTGCTCAATTATCAGCCCGCAGGCACCTTTTTCTGCTGCCTGTTTTATAAATTGATGCGCATCAAAATTATCTCCTCTGATGGCAACAAATAAATCACCCGGCTCTAGTGTTCTGCTATTGATACTCACTTGTGAAAAAGTCTGATCCTTACCGCTTAACTCTTCACCTAATGCTAGTGCCACTTGAGACATGCATAATGATAAAGTCCGGTCCGATAGAACAGACAATACACACGCCTTATCACTGAAAGGAATCGTTTTACCCTGAATTTCCTGGTAATCTTCGTGCCCTTTCCCTGCAATCAGAATGACATCATCAGCAGTTGCTGAGTGGAGAACTTCTTTTATCGCCTGTTCTCTGTCAATTGCAGTTAATATTTTTTCCGGATGCGCAAATCCGCTTATGCTTTCAGCAATAATCTGCTGCGGCTGCTCTGTGCGTGGATTATCACTGGTGACCATAATTCTGTCTGCATACTGTTCAGCCGCTTTTGCCATTAAAGGCCGTTTACCCTTATCTCGATCACCACCACAGCCAAAAATGCAATACAGCTTGCCGCAAGCATGCGGCTTTAATGCTTTCAAGCCTTTTTCTAATGCATCAGGAGTATGAGCATAGTCAATGACGATTAACGGCAGCGGTTGTGTAAAAGGTTCTACCTGCTTATTATCCAACACTATTTTTTCCATTCTACCGGGCACTGTCGTTAATCCGGAAATTCTGCAAATAATATTTTTTAATGCATAACCCTGCTGATGCAGTACTGCAACAGCAGCTAATATATTTTCAATATTAAAGGCACCCAATAGGCGGCTGTTAATCAAATAGCTTTCTGATAGATTATCCTGAACACTGTCCGAAACAGACAATGAAAATGAGATTCCATCTGTATTCATCACTATATTATCAGCGAAGTAATCTGCCTTATTGTCCTTTTTTGAATAAGTGACCAGCTTAGGTTTTTTATTATTTTCTGCAAGCTGAATACTATTAATAATAGTATCTGCAAATGGGTCATCTAAATTAACCACTACCCGCTGCAGGGATGCAAACTGAAATAATTTTAATTTTTCATGCGCATAGTTCTTCATATCCCCATGATAATCCAGATGATCTCTGCTTAAATTAGTAAAAACTGCCGTATCAAATTCAACACCATTGACCCGCCCCTGAGCCAGAGCATGTGATGACACCTCCATCACCATATTTGCTATGTTCTGTTTTCTATAAGCAGCCATCAAAGCCTGCAGCTGCACTGCTCCGGGTGTAGTATGAGTACTTTCTTCAAGCTCACCATATAAGCCATTGCCCAGAGTACCTATCACAGCACACTTTTCTGCCGGGCTCTTTTCAGCTGCTACAGCAATGAGGTGAATAAGTTGAGCAATAAAGTGTGCTGTAGACGTTTTACCATTGGTGCCGGTTATACCTGTTACATTAAGATCATGGCTGGGATGCTGATAAAAACGAGCCGCTATTTCACCGGTCTTTTCATGTAAGGATGCCACTCTGATAAGCGGTACATCATATCCATCCTCAGCAGCACAACTATCCGGCATTTCATTCAGCTCTGCTGTGGGTTCCCAGACAATTAGTTTTGCACCACGATTAATAGCCTCTCCCGCATAAGCAATACCATGCTGCGGCATTTTTTTAGCACCATCGGTGCAGTCAATTGCAGTTCCAGCACTGGCAAGAAACAAATATTCTTCATGTACTTTCTTACTATTATCCGATAAGCCTTTGAAAGTAAGGTTGCAATTTTTGACCTCACTAAGATCAACAAAACCATCTAACAGAGTCTGAAGATGGTTGCAGGGATAAGTATTTTTTTCCTTTACGTCATGTTGCTCAATGACCCGGGGGAGAGGTGCCGTCATCCCTGCCTCCCGATACTCTGCTCTATTTGAGAAACAATATCCGGCTGATTGAGATCGTCCGGTTCTATATTTAACAACCTCAAGGCACCGGACATAACATCAGAAAAGGCAGGTGCTGCCACTAAGCCGCCGTAATAGACACCATTACCCGGCTCATCGATCATAACGACTATCGCAAGTTTAGGCTTATTAAGCGGAGCATATCCGGCAAACACTGAACTGTATTTTTTCTTTGTATAGCCACCGTGGCTGGAGGTTTTTTTAACCGTACCCGTCTTGCCGGCTACCTTATAACCTATTACAGCAGCCTGAGGTGCTGTGCCGCCCTTCTGAACCACTCTTTCCATCATTTTACTGACTTGTTTCAGGGAACGGGCAGACAGGAGTGTTTGCTGTACGGCCTGAGGCTCATCTTGTGACGCGCTATGAGATTCAGCCTGTGCATCAAACTGCGACAGGAATGTGACCTGTTTTTTCTTCCCTGCCCGGGCAATGATGCTATAGGCATTAGTCAATTGCAGATTGGTCACCGACATACCATAGCCGAATGATAAGGCCACCTGTTCAATTTTTGATATACGGCGCGGACGCACTAAGCGGCCGGCAGACTCTCCCGGGAAACCACTCCCGGTATCACTGCCAAAGCCAAAACTATAATAGGTATCCCAAAGTAAGGGCTTGGGCAGATGCAATGCAATCTTTGAGGTACCCACATTACTGGATTTCTGCAGCACAGTTGACACATCAATAGTACCGTAGGCATGTGTATCCTGAATGGTTTTACGTCCGACCATAAACCAGCCGTCACCTGTTTCAATTTGAGTACCCGGACTGTAACGGCCGCTATTTAATGCCGCTGCAATTGAGAAAGGCTTCATTGTTGAACCGGGTTCAAACAAATCAGTAATGGCACGATTGCGATACAGTTTTGACTGACGATCCTGCATGCGATTGGGATTAAATCCGGGCTGGTTTGCCATGGCAAGCACTTCACCTGTTTCAATATCCAGCACCACAATAGAACCTGATTTTGCTTTTTGCTTGTGTACTGTTTTTTGCAGTGTTTTATATGCCAGATATTGAATACGGCGATCTAAACTCAAGGTTAAGGATTTACCCGGTTGAGGAGCACTGACTTGTTCCTCAATTGAAATAATGCGTCCCAATCTATCCTTAACCACACGTTTACTGCCTGACACACCACTCAGCCATTCATTATAAGCCAGTTCCATTCCTTCCTGACCATTATCATCCACATCAGTAAAACCCAGAATATGGCCAAAAATTTCACCATCAGGATAGTAACGACGATATTCACGTTGTGTATGAACACCTTTGATTGACAGATCCATAATACGCTGAGCAAGAGCAGGATTTATACGACGTTTTATATAAACAAACTCTTTAGTAGAACGTTTTTTTATTTTATTTTTAATGTACTGACTATTGAGCTGTAATAATTTTGCTAATGAATAAATTTTTTCATCTTCAACATTAAATTTTTTTGGATTGATCCAGATGGATGAAATAGGTGTGCTTATTGCCAGCGGATAGCCATTTCTATCCATAATCATGCCTCGATGAGCCGTCACTTCCAATTGCCTTAAAACTCTGGCATTACCCTGACCTTGCAAAAAATCATTATTAAATACCTGCAAATCAAACACACGCCAGACCAGCGCGCACACAACCATAACAAGCATCAGATAAATAAAATTTATCCGATAGGCCTGTATCTGGTTATTTTTTTTGCTCACGTTTGTCGGCATAATATTCTTTTGTTCTTCTTTTAATTAAAAAAAACTTATTATCCATTATTTTAAGAAATTTTATATTACATAAAATAATGGATAATAAATTTTTCTGGCTAAAGGCTTCTATATTACAAAGACTTGGCTAAGGGCTTTATTTTTAAATAAATGACATCTTTGGCTGCAGGTATTATCATGTGCAGTTTTTCTCTTGCTACACGTTCAATTCTGCCATAGGTTGCCTGTGTATTCTGTTCTATCTGCAACTTGCCCCACTCAATATCCATATCATCTCTTTGTTGTTCAAGCTGCTGTATTTCTACAAATAACTTACGCTTATAATGTTTAACATAAACAACACTAATCGCTGATATAAAGGTGATTATTAATAAAATGATTATCAATAATAATTTAGCACTCATATTTAGCCCTGCAGTTATTAAGCCCTGCTATCCATTCAAGCCCTGCTGTCCATTCAAGCCCTGCAGTCCATTCAAGCCCTGCAGTCCATTCAAGCCTTGCAGTTATTAAGCCCTGCAGTTATTCTGCCTACAGTTTTTGTGCAATTCTTAACACAGCACTTCTGCAGCGGGGATTATCCATCAGTTCCTGTTTACCAGCCTTCAGCTTCTTACCAATCAATTTCATTTTTCGATCAAGCTGTGCATCCATAACCGGTAAATCGGGTGGTAATGGATCACCTTCCACCATGGTTTTAAAAAATCGTTTAACTTTCCGATCTTCCAGAGAATGGAAACTAATAACGGCTAAACGCCCTTGTTTCGCTAAACAACGATAACTTTGTATTAAACACTGATCCAGATCATGTAGTTCATCATTAATAAAAATACGTATTCCCTGAAAACTCCGTGTCGCAGGGTGTTTTTTCTTTTCCCAGCGGGGGTGTGCCTGTTTAACAATCTCCGCTAATTGTTTAGTGTCTGTCAGTGGCTGTTCTTTTCTTGCAAAAACAATGGCTTTAGCAATACGCCGCGAATAACGTTCTTCACCATATTCATACAGCACTGAGGCAATTTCCGCTTCTTTAGCCTTATTAATCCATTGACTTGCGTTCACACCTGACTGATTGTTCATACGCATATCCAGAGGGCCTGAAGTCTGGAAACTGAAACCGCGCTCAGCATCATCTAATTGAGGTGATGAAACACCTAAATCCAATAAAATTCCATCTACCCTGCCGCATAAATTCTGCAGACTCAGATAAGCTTCCAATTCAGCAAATGATCCATGCACTATGGTAAAACGTGAATCACTGGCAAATCGTTCCCGTGCGCTTTCAATCGCCTGCGGGTCTTTATCAAAGGCAATTAATTTTCCCGCATCACTTAATTCATCCAGAATAGCCTGTGCATGTCCGCCCCGGCCAAAAGTTCCATCTATATAAATCCCATCGGGATTAACATTCAGGCCTGCAATAGCCTCATGCAATAATACCGGCTTATGTTCATTACTATTCTGCATAACTACAAAGAAAGAGCTTCCAGTTCTTGCGGCAGTTCCAGTTCTTCATCATCATCCCATTCAAGATTCCAGCTCTCCTCATCCCACACTTCAAATTTATTGCCGATACCCACCAGCACTATCTGCTTATCCAGTTTATTTTTTTCACGTAAATAAGAAGGCAGATTAATGCGGCCATTTTTATCCATATCACAATCTGATGCATGACCCAGCATCAAACGCTTTAATTTAACGGCCATTTTACTAATCGGCAATGCAACCAGTTTAGCCTCAACCACTTTCCATTCATTGTAGGGGTAAATAACCATACGTCGTTCCTGGTCAAGAGTAACCACTAAACGACCGGCACAATCCTGCATAAGACGTTCTCTATAGCGACTTGGAATCGCCAGACGTCCTTTAGCATCAAGATTGAGTTTACTTACACCATTTAACACAATATTTTTCAGCCTGAAATTTAACCGGGATAAACTAACAGCCTTCAGTTTGTTTTATTAAAAGCCTTCAGCTTGTTTTATTAAAAGCCTTCAGCTAAGTTCATGTTCCATAAGGGCAATAAAGCAGTGGCTTTTTCTAATGAAGACATCTGCCGCAAATAAATGTTATTAACTCATTACTTATATCAAAAATGAATTTTTAGGCTAACATATTCCACTTTATGCTATTTTGATCCCTTTTGATCCCTTTTGATCCACTTTACCCCACATTTGACACTATAGAAAGTGTTGAGGATAAGGTCAAGTAAAATTGCATTTTTTTTAATTTTTTGCCAACTATACCCATAATTGACAATAACTCAGCACCTATGTCATTACTATTTCAGGATCTAATTTATTATTAAATCAATAATTTATTAATGACTTCTAATAAGATAGATAAGAAGAATATGCTAATTGTAAAAACAGGGGGAATAATTTAACAGATAGGAACTTTATGCATTCACAAAATTAACAATAAATAGGAGGAAAAAAGAGGAAAAAAGAGGATAAAAGAGGATAAAGGGCTAAATTTTACTGTTTCATAGACGAAAAAAGAGCATCAAACACTATATTTAGGTTTGATTTAAATAAAAACCAACAACATGATGTGTTTAGTTTTTTGTACATAAAACAGCACATAAGACAGAAAGAACAGAGTTCAGAGAGAACAGAATTCAGAAAAAGCAAGAGCAAAAGCAAAAGACAAAAGACAAAAGACAAAAGAAGCCTAGCTAATTTGATGTTCTATTCTTTTGCTCTGGCTCCGGCTTTTGCTCTTTCTGCTTC